>CANHOE010000197.1 GCA_947462175.1 Burkholderiales bacterium
GTAGGAGGGGGCCGGGCGCAAGGCTTCATGCCACTTGGCGTGAGCGTTCAAAACCATGAAGCCCCTCTAAACTCTGCTGGCATGCAAGTTCTCAGCACCAACATCGCCACCGCCCGCGAGATGGCGATCGGTGGCCGTCAGGTTCTGACCGGCATCGTCAAGCGCAGCGTCAGAGGCCCCGTCGAAGCGCGACCGCTGGGCCTGGTGGGTGACGAGCAGGCCGACCTCTCGGTTCACGGTGGCTTGAGCAAGGCGGTCTACGCCTATCCGATCGAGCACTATTCCTTCTGGCAGACGGTGCGCGCCCAGGCCAAGGTGGCCGCATGGAACGAGCCGCTGCCGCATGGATTCATGGGCGAGAACCTGACGATCAGGGGGCTGCTGGAGAACCAGGTCTGCATCGGCGATGTGCTGCGTTTCGCGAACTGTGAACTCGCGGTCAGCGAGCCGCGCTTTCCATGCTTCAAGTTCAACGCGGTGATGGGTTTCAGCCAGGCTGCGAAGCTGATGGTCGCCAATGCATGGTGCGGCTTCTACCTGGCCGTGCGCGTGCCGGGCACGGTGGAGGCGGGCGAGGCCTTCGAACTGATCCACGGCCCGCGCGAGGTCGGCATCACCGAGCTGTTCCGATCACAGCTGGCGTCGCAGAAGAACTGACGACCCCGCACTGACGGCCCCGTGCGGGCCGTCTTTCGCCTCCCCTGGTCAACCGATTGCGGGGTAGTCGGTGTAGCCCTTGGCACCCCCGCCGTACAGGGTGTTCGGGTCCAGGGCAGCCAGCGGCAGGTTGTCGCGCAAGCGGTGCACCAGATCGGGGTTGCTGATGAAGGGACGGCCGAAGGCCACCACGTCGGCCTGACCTTGCGCGACCACATCGACAGCCATCTGCCGGTCATAGCCGTTGTTGACCATCCACACCCCCTGCGGGTGACCCTGCTTGTAGCGCTGGCGCAGGGCCTCGTAGTCGAACGGCAGGAAATCGCGCGCTCCACCGGTGTCGCCTTCGATCAGGTGCAGATAGGCCAGCTTCAAGGGGGCCAGGTGCTCCACCACATGGTTGAACAGGCCCTGCGCATCGCTGTCCTGCCCGATGTCACTGAACGGCGTGACCGGGCTCAGCCGCAGACCGGTTCGGTCAGCGCCCACTTCCTCGGTGACGGCCTGCAACACTTCGAGCAGCAGCCGCGCGCGGTTGGTCACCGAGCCGCCGTAAGCATCAGTCCGGTCGTTGGTGCTGTTGCGCAGGAACTGGTCGATCAGGTAGCCATTGGCGCCATGTACCTCGACGCCGTCAAAGCCGGCTTGAATCGCGCATTTCGCGGCGTGGCGGTAGTCGGCGACGAGGCGTGGCATCTCGTCGGTGCGCAGCGCGCGCGGCGGTGAGACATCGACGAAGCCATCCTTGGTGAAGGTCTGTGCCTTGGCCACCCGCGCCGTCGACGACACCGGCGACATGCCGCCTGGCAGCAGCGACACATGCGAGATGCGGCCCACGTGCCACAGCTGCAGCACGATCTTGCCGCCAGCCGCATGCACGGCGTCGGTCACCTTCTTCCAGCCGGCCACCTGCTCGGGCGAATAGATGCCCGGCGTGTCGAGGTAGCCCTGGCCTTCGGCGCTGATCTGCGTGGCCTCGGCAATGATCAGTCCGGCGCTGGCGCGCTGCGTGTAGTAGGTCGCCATCAGTTCAGTGGGCACTTGATGGGCCGCCGCGCGGTTGCGGGTCAGCGGCGCCATGGCGATGTGGTTGGCGGCGGCGATGGCGCCGATCTGGATCGGGTCGAACAGGCGGGTCATGGGGTTGTCCTTTGGGGTTGATAGCGTCGATTCTGGCGGTCTCAGCCGCTTCACGTTTGACAATGGCGATGGCAGCGCCCGCTGGATTGTTTCAGCGACTACATTGCCCGATTGACCAGGAACCCTGAATGCTCGCCTACCGCCACGCCTTTCACGCCGGCAACCACGCCGATGTGCTCAAGCACATCACGCTGACGCTGGTGCTGCGCTACATGAACCTGAAGGACAAGCCCTACCGCTTGATCGACACCCATGCCGGGGCCGGCGGCTACTCGCTCGAAGGCCAGTACGCGCAGAAGAAAGGCGAATACCTGCAAGGCGTGGCGCGGCTGTGGGATCGCGACCCGGCCGAGCTGCCCGAGGCCGTGGCCGATTACATGGCGCTGGTGCGCGAGTTCAACCCCGAGGGCCAGCTCGAGCAGTACCCCGGGTCACCGGCGTTCGCGAAGATGCTGCTGCGCGCGCAGGACCAGCTGAGGTTGTACGAGCTGCACCCGACCGACCACCGCATCCTCGAAGCGTTCCTGGGGTCGGTGAAAGGTGCCGAGGTCAAGGACACCAACGGTTTCGAAGGATTGAAGAGCCAGGTGCCGCCTTCCTCGCGCCGGGCTGTCGTGCTGATGGATCCGAGCTACGAAGGCCATGGTGATTATTCGAAGGTCATTGCTTCCCTGCGCGAGGCCATCACTCGCTTTCCGGAGGGCGTCTACATGGTCTGGTACCCGCAGGTCAGCAAGCTCGAGGCGGCGCAGCTGCCGCGCCGGCTCGAAGGGCTGGCGCCCAAAGGCTGGCTGCATGCGCGCCTGACGGTGCAGCAGCCGGACTCACAGGGCTTCGGCCTCGCGGGCAGCGGCATGTTCATCCTGAACCCGCCGTACACGTTGCACGACCAGTTGCTCGCTGTGTTGCCCTACCTGACCGAGGTGCTGGCCCAATACGACGGCGCCAACTACCTGCTGGAGCAGAAAGCCGCTTGAACGATGACGACATCCACTGCCTTCGGCCCCTTGGCCGGTCTGAAAGTTGTTGAGCTCGGCCAGCTGATTGCCGGGCCCTTTGCCGGCAAGACGCTGGCCGATTTCGGTGCCGAGGTCATCAAGATCGAGCCGCCGGCCAAAGAGGGCAAGCCCGGTGGCGATCCGCTGCGCGAATGGCGCTTGCTGCACAACGGCACCAGCGTGTGGTGGCAGGTGCAGTCGCGCAACAAGCGCAGCGTGGCCCTCGATCTGAAAGACCCCGCATCGCGAGACATCGTGCGCCAGCTGATCGCCGAGGCCGATGTCGTGGTCGAGAACTTCAAGCCCGGCGTGATGGAAGGCTGGGGCTTGAGCCACGAGGAACTGTCGAAGACCAACCCCGGGCTGATCATGTGCCGCATCAGCGGCTACGGACAGACGGGGCCGTACCGCGAGCTGCCCGGCTTTGCTGCGGTGGCCGAGGCGATGGGCGGGCTGCGCCATCTGACAGCCGAGCCTGGCCGCATCCCGGTGCGTTGCGGCGTGAGCCTGGGCGACACGCTCGCCGCGCTGCATGGCGTGATCGGCATCCTGATGGCACTGCAGCACCGCCATGCCACCGTGAGCCCGCAGGCGCCGAAGGGGCTGGGCCAGGTGGTCGATGTCGCGCTGTACGAATCGGTCTTCAACTGCATGGAAAGCCTGCTGCCCGAGTACAGCGCGTTCGGGGCGGTGCGCGAACCTGCAGGCTCGGCGCTGCCCGGCATCGCGCCCAGCAACACCTACGCCTGCAACGACGGCTGGGTGCTGGTCGCCGGCAATGGCGACTCGATCTACCAGCGCCTGATGCACGCGATCGGCCGCGACGACCTGGGCCGCGACCCCGGCCTGGCGACCAATGCCGGCCGCGTGAAACGGGTGAACGAGATCGACGCAGCGATCGGCGAGTGGGCGAAGACGCGCAGTGTGGCCGAGGCGCTTGTGACGCTGCAGGCGGCGCAGGTGCCGGTGGGCCGCGTCTACACCGCGAAGGACATCGCCGAAGACCCGCATTACCGTGCCCGGGGCATGATCGAGCGCATCACCACCGCAGACGGCCTGATGCTCGACGTGCCCGGCGTGGTGCCCAAACTCAGCCTGACGCCCGGTCGCATCGACCGACTGGCGCCGACGTTGGGGCAGGACACCGATGCGGTGCTGAGCGAGCGCGGCCTGAAGTCGCGCGAATGAATCTGCAGTTCAGTCTCGCGGCGCGGGTGCGCGTGATCCCGTTCGTGGTGTTCATGCTGTTGCTGCAGTTGCGCGGCATGGCCCCTGCCGATGGGGCCTGGGGCTTCGATCCGCGCTGGATCTATGGTCTGACCATCGTCGTGGTCGGCGCCTTGCTGGTGCGGTGGTGGCGCGAATACGGTGAACTGTCCATGCAGCTGTGGCCGTCGTGGCGCGAGGTGGGCCTGGCAGTGGGTGTGGGTGTGCTGGTGTTCGCGCTGTGGATTCAGCTCGACGCGCCATGGATGCAATTCGCTCCGCCCACGGCCATGTTCATTCCGCTCGATGCGCAAGGCGGTGTGATCTGGTCGCTGGTGGTGGTGCGCTGGATCGGTGCGGCGCTTCTGGTGCCGGTGATGGAAGAGCTGTTCTGGCGGTCGTTCCTGATGCGCTGGTTTCAGCACGAAACGTTCGAGGGCGTCGTGCCGCAGCAGGTCGGGCTGCGCGCGATCGTGCTGTCGACCTTCGTCTTCATGCTGGCGCACACCTTGTGGCTGGCCGCCATCGTGGCGGGCCTGGCCTACGCCTGGCTCTACCGGCGCACCGGCAAGCTGTGGGTGCCGGTGATTGCGCACGCGGTCACCAATGGCGCGCTCGGTGTCTGGGTGGTGGCGACCGGTAACTGGGCGTTCTGGTGAGCGCTGCGCGCTAGACCCCGCGCGCCCGATCGGCCTTGAACTGCACCACGAAGGCGTCGAAGCGGCCGGCGTCCAACGCCTCGCGGATCTCGCGCATCAGGTTCAGGTAGTAGTGCAGGTTGTGGATGCTGGCGAGCATCGGCGCCAGCATCTCACCGCAGCGCTCCAGGTGGTGCAGGTAGGCGCGGCTGAAGCCGCCGGCGCAGGCCTGGCAACCGCAGGTCGGATCGATCGGGCCTTCGTCGCTCTTGTAGCGCGAGTTGCGCAAGCGCAGGTCGCCGAAGCGGGTGAACAGGTGGCCGTTGCGCGCATTTCGGGTGGGCATCACGCAGTCGAACATGTCGATGCCCGCCGACACGCCTTCCACCAGATCCTCCGGTGTGCCCACACCCATCAGATAGCGCGGCTTGTGCGCCGGCAGCTTCGGGGCGGTGTGATGCAGCACGCGCAGCATGTCTTCCTTCGGTTCGCCCACGCTCAGGCCGCCGATCGCGTAGCCAGGCAGATCCAGCTCGACCAGACTCGTCAGCGACTCGTCGCGCAGGCTTTCGAACATGCCGCCCTGCACGATGCCGAACAGCGCGTTCGGGTTCTCGCCGCGGGCGAACTCGTCGACACAGCGGCGCGCCCAGCGTGCGCTCAATTCCATCGAGCGGCGCGCCTCGTCTTCGGTGGTGATGTGGCCGGCGGTGTCGTAAGGAGTGCACTCGTCGAACTGCATCACGATGTCGGAGTTCAGCGTGCGCTGGATCTGCATGCTGACTTCGGGCGTCATGAACAGCTTGTCGCCATTGAC
>CANHOE010000198.1 GCA_947462175.1 Burkholderiales bacterium
GCACCACCAGCAGCGGCAGGTCGTGGCGGCGGGCAACCCGGGCGATGGCCGCGCTTTCCATGTCGGCCACCACTGCGCCCGCTCGCGCGGCGAGTTCGCGTTTGGCAGCACTGCTCGCCACCACCTGCGACGCGTGGGCGAGCGCACCTTCGCAAATGGCTCTCCGACCCAGCGCGGCAACGACCTCACGCCGCCAGTCGGCGTCTGTTGGCCAGCGCTGAAGATCAGCCGTGACCACAGCCTCGGGCAGGCACAGCGCGCCAGCGGGCAACTCGGCATCGAGTCCCGCTGCGCAACCCCAGCTCACAAGCCCGGCGACGCCAGCATCGACGAGTGTCTGTGCCGCCTGCGCCGCACGCTGCTCGCCCACACCCGAGACCGCGATGACTGCCTGGTCACGAATGGCGAGAGTCGCACCGACCCCCACCGCTTCACGGCTCAGGCTGCGCAACTCCGCTGGCATGGCGACGACGATGCCGACGCAGATGCTGCTCACCTCAGGCTGCGACCCGAAGTTCAGCAGCGGACTCGGCGCGTGCCGCAATCGGCGCCTCACTGTGCGGCTGCCTCCCGGTCAGCCGAACATATCGCGCCAGCGCCCAGACTGGAAAGTAGGCGCTGTAGCCGTGGTACTTCAGATAGAAGACGCGTGGGAAGCCAGGCGCGGTGTACCAGGGCTCCGTCCACAGTCCAGCGTTGTCCTGCGTGGACGCGAGGTAGGCCGCGCCACGGGCCACCGCGTCGCAACGGCCTTCACCTGCGGCCATCAGCGCGAGCATCGCCCAGGCGGTCTGAAAGGAGGTGCTCTCGGGGGCCTGCCCGGCGGTGACCGGGTGTTCGTAGCTGTCGTTGTGTTCGCCCCAGCCGCCATCGGTGCGCTGCACGCTTTTCAGCCATGCCGCTGCGCGCCGTACAGCCGGGTCATCGGCGGGGATGCCGATCTGCTCGAAGGCTGCCAGCACCGACCAGGTGCCGTAGATGTAGTTCGTGCCCCAGCGACCGAACCAGGCGCCTGAGGGCTCCTGCTGCTCACGCAGATACGCCAGGCAGGTATCCAGCTGCGCTCGGGCCGGCTCGCCCAGCAGGTGAAGTGCGATCAGGCAGCGGGCGCTGACGTCGGCAGTGGGTGGGTCCAGCAGGGCGCCGTGGTCGGCGAACGGGATTTCGTTGAGGTAGTAGTGGGTGTTGTCGACGTCGAAGGCCCCAAAGCCGCCGTTGCTCGACTGCATGCCTGCCACCCATTGAACCGCACGGCGCAAGTGTTCTTCGTCGGACGCGCGCCCGGCAGCATTCATCGCCCAGGCGACGGCACTGGTGTCATCAAGGTCGGGGTAATGGGCATTGGCGAACTGGAACGGCCATCCGCCGCCGGCCAGATCGGGTCGCGAGTCGCGCCAGTCGCCAGGCTCGTTGCTCAGCTGCACGGCATCGAGCCACGCCAAGCCGCGCCGGGCTGCTTGTTGTCCCACCGGTCCGGCTTCCACCAGGGCCAGCGCGGCCAAGGCGGTGTCCCACACCGGTGGCAGGCAAGGCTGGCAGTAGGCGGATGTCTCGGTGACGACCAGCAGGTCGTCGATGGATTTGCGGGCGGCAAGGCAATGCGGGTGGTCGGCAGGGTAGCCCAGCAGGTGCAGCGCCTCGTAGGCATTCACCATGGCCGGGAAGATGGCGCCGAGCCCGCCGTCGCCATTCAGTCGTTCGACGAGCCAACTCTCGGCTCGGTGCACTGCACGGGCGCGCAACCAGCGCGGGATGAACGGCTCCACCCACTTGCCGAGCGAGTCGAAGACCAGGAATGCGCGGTTGAGCGTCGAACGCACAGGGAAGTAGTCGCGCTCCTGATCGGGTGGTGTGGTGAACAGCTCGGCAATGCCGACGCCATCCGGATTGCGTGCGCGCGGCTTCAAGCTGCACAGAATCAGCAGCGGCACCATCACCGTGCGCGACCAGTAAGACACCTTGGACAGATGGAATGGAAACCAGCGTGGCAGCAGCAGCGCTTCAACCGGAATGAAGGGCACCGCTCGCCAAGGCACCTGCTGGAACAGCGCGAGCGCGATGCGTGTGAACACATTGGCGCGCGCCGCACCGCCTTGCGCCAGGATCGCGCGCCGGGCTCGTTGCATGTGAGCTGCGTCAGGGTCGTCGCCGGCCAGCTTCAGCGCGTAGTACACCTTGACCGAACAGCTGAGATCCATCGCGCCGCCGTGATACAGGTACCAGCCGCCATCGGCCTGCTGGCGCTCGCGCAGATAGACAGCCAGCTTGGCAACGAGACCGCGATCGACCTCGCCGATGTAATGCATCATCAGCAAGTACTCAGCTGGAATGGTGCAGTCGGCTTCGAGTTCGAAGCACCAGTAGCCATCGGCATGCTGCCGCTCGATGAGGGCGCTGACGCTGCGGCCGAGCGCCGTTTTGATGACTTCCCGGTTGCTCTGTGGCGTGTCGGTCATGCCGAACTCAAGCATTTCACCCACGTTCACACTGTCCTTGTTGAGTCGTCACGTCGTGCGTCTGACTTGTCGCTGCAACGCCTGATGACCGGCAGAGTGCTCGATTCGCACGGCCGGCGGATGGTTCGTAGAACCCTCTTTAGCCGACCCAGTTCCGCTGGAGACTATATGCGTGAACCTTGGGAACTAGTCGGCTTGGCCCTCTAACCAAGCAAGGTGCAAGGCAAGACTGAACCGCGCCTGATGCGGCGCCTTTGTGGGTTTTTCGGGGTTGGTTTGGCGTAACAGCCCATGGCGGCGGGGCGCTGGTCTTGAAGGGAGCTTGATTGACTTCGAATCCGACCCAGCAGGCGCGTTCTGGTGCGAAAGCAGGCGCTGCTGCCGGAGCCGCGCTGTTGCTGGCCAAGCCGCGGGGTTTTTGCGCTGGTGTGGTGCGTGCGGTGCAAGTCGTGGAACTGGCGCTGGAGGCGCATGGCGCGCCGGTCTACGTGCTGCACGAGATCATCCACAACCAGCGCGTGCTGGCTGATCTGTGCAATCGAGGTGCCGTCTTTGTCGAGCGACTCGATGAGGTGCCGCCGCGAGCCTGTTTGATCTTCAGCGCGCATGGCGTGGCACGCACGATCGAGCGCGAGGCCCGCCAGCGCGGCCTGCAGGTGATCGATGCCACTTGCCCGCTTGTGGCCAAGGTGCACCTGGAGGTGATGCAGCATGCCCGCGCCGGGCGGGATCTGATCATGATCGGCCATGCGGGACACCCGGAAGTTGTCGGCACCCTCGGACGCTTCGACACCAGTCGAGGAGGCTCCACCCATCTGGTGGAAAACCTGGACGGCGTTCAGGCCTTGCGAGTGCGCGACCCGATGCGTGTGGCGGTGGTCACCCAGACCACGCTGTCAGTGGAAGACACGCGACGCGTGCTGGCTGCGCTGCGATCGCGGTTTCCCGCGATCGTCGAGCCACGACGGGACGATATTTGCTACGCCACCCAATCGCGCCAGAACGGCGTGCGGAGTTTGCTGCCACGGGTTGATCTGGTTCTTGTGGTGGGTGCTCGCAACAGTTCCAATGCGAATCGGCTGCGAGAGGTGGCACGCAGCGGGGGCTGCGAAGCCCATTTGGTGCAAGATGCCGGCGAAATCGATGTGCGATGGTTGCGTCCGGGTATCGTGATCGGCATCACTGCGGGAGCCTCGACCCCGGCGGTTCTGGTCGATGAGCTGGTCGAGAGACTCAAGGACTTGGGCGCGGGGGTGGTGACCGAGATGGACGGCGAGGACGAATCAGTCTCCTTTCGATTGCCGGCATCTCTGCTTCGCGCCACCGCCCGACACCCAACCCGAACGACGACGGACGAAGAAGCCCAACTTTTATGAGCATTCCTTTCAAGCAAAAACTGAGTGTCGGCGCGTATGTCGTCAAGCAAAAACTCCTCGGCAACAAGCGCTACCCACTGGTGCTGATGCTGGAGCCGCTGTTCCGTTGCAACCTGGCTTGCGCCGGCTGCGGCAAGATCGATCACCCCGAAGACGTTCTCGACAAACGCCTGAGCGTGGCTGAATGCATGGAGGCGGTCGACGAATGCGGCGCACCGGTCGTCTCGATCCCGGGCGGTGAGCCTCTGCTCCACAAGGAAATGCCGGAGATCGTGCGTGGCATCGTCGCGCGCAAGAAGTTCGTCTACCTGTGCACCAATGCGCTGTTGCTGAAAAAGCGCATGGATGACTACACACCGTCGCCTTACCTGACCTTTTCGGTGCACCTGGACGGCGACCGCGAGCGTCACGACGAGGCGGTCTGCCAGGAGGGCGTTTTCGATCGCGCCGTCGAGGCGATTCAGATGGCGTTGGCGCGCGGCTTCCGCGTCAGCGTCAACTGCACGCTGTTCAATGGGGAGACGCCGGAACGCGTCGCTGCGTTCCTGGATTACCTCGTGGACCTCGGTGTCGAAGCGGCCACCATTTCGCCCGGCTTCAGCTACGAGCGCGCACCGCAGCAGCATGTGTTCCTGCAGCGCCAGGCCACTCGCCAGTTGTTCCGCGACATCTTCAAGCTGGGCGCCACACGCCGTGGCGCGCGCCAGTGGCGGCTCAACCACTCGAGTCTCTACCTCGATTTCCTGGCCGGCAACCAGAACTACCAGTGCACGCCCTGGGGCAGCCCGGCGCGTAATGTGTTCGGCTGGCAAAAGCCCTGCTACCTGATGGCTGACGAAGGCTATGCCCCCACGTTTGCCGCGCTGATGAAGGACACGCCCTGGGAGAAGTACGGCTCCAGCAGCAACCCCAAATGCGCCCAGTGCATGGCGCACTGCGGGTACGAGCCGACGGCAGTGAATGCGGCGATGGCCAATCCGCTGAAGGCGGCCTGGGTGGCGCTGCGCGGGCCACGCACCAGTGGCCCGATGGTCGACAACGACGTGCCGGTTGCACCACCCAGCGGCGCGCGTGAGTACCCGGTGCACCTGATGATGAAGGCGCCTGCCGAGGAGACGCAGGTCACCGGTCGCTGACCCTTGCGGCAGCCGCTGCGTCGAACTGAACGCAGCGGTCTGCCGAGGCCCGGCTGGTCTCGCGCTGCAGCGACGCTGCGTTAGCATGCGCCCCACTCGTGAGCTGCGAGTCACGTCGAACGGGAATCAGCCATGCGGATGCTGTTGGGGTGCGTCTCCCTGCTGGTGGTCTTGGCCATCGTGGGCCTGCTCGCCAAGACGCAGTTGAAGCAGGTCAGCGGCCATGGCAATTCGGTGGTTGTCTTGCCGGCAGCGGCCTCGTCAGCGGACATCGACCCGGCGCTTGCGGCGACGCCCGCGCGAGACTTGCCGCGCCAGGTTCAAGACGATCTGGTTCGTGCGATGCAGTCGGCGCCCGCGCGCGGCGACGATTCCCGTTGAGCGGCCACCCATGACTTCACCGATCTCGCCGCAGGACGAAGCGGCGATGCGCATCGCGCTCGATCAGGCGCAAAACGCC
>CANHOE010000199.1 GCA_947462175.1 Burkholderiales bacterium
GACCCCGCGTTCGATCTGCAGTTCCAGGTAGAGGTTGTCGATGTGCCACGGCACGTAGTAGCCCTGCGCTGCGGGGAACCAGCCGGCCAGCCCCTCGGCGAAGTCGCGGTGGGTCCGCATCTCAACCCGGTCCGGGCCGACCAGGCTCAGGTTGTCCAGTTCGGCGACGCCGCCGACGTTGACAACCGCGATTGAGAACACGCCCATGCGCGGCGCCCAGGCCAGACCGGAGTCAAGCAGCGGCCCGCGCAGACGCATGACGACATGGCGCCATGCCCCTCCTTCTGCGGCCATATGCACCCACGCCCCCTGACAACGCCTCGGGTACAGCAGATGCATCTCGCACAGTTGGACGGAGACTTCAGCATCCACCGTGGAGCGGACATCGAACGCGACCTCGTGCGGACGCACAGGGTGCAGAGAGACCCGCTGGGTCAAGGTCATCAAGCCGTACTGGTTCAGCGGTGTCCTCGAGCCCGACAGCACGACCGATCCGGACGACTGCCCGGGAACGGGTGGCACGAACCGAACGTCGCCTGGAAACGGGCGTTTCGGGGTCGCCTGCGCATAGTCGGAAGGCAGGCGCCCGAGGCCGATCCCAAAAGCCCAATCGGTCGGGTGTCGCAGCAAGCCCAAGCCGGCCTGCCAGTGTTCCAGCCGCCCCCCCAGGTCGCGGTCACTGGCGGCCATGCGTTCACGCATGAACGAGCCCAGTCCGAGCACCGCGACCACCTCGAGCGCCAGCGCGAGAGCGAGCGCCCAGCCCGCGACAACACGCCAGCGGATGTGCGGCAGACGTTTGCGCCGAAGCAACAGCGCCAGCAGCACCAGCGAAGCGCCCACCGCCCCATAAACACCGCGTGAAAACGTGGTCATACAGGCGTACCCGGTGAGCAGCGCCAAGGGGGCCAATGCGGCCCAGCGCAGCGGCGTGCGGGCGGTCCACAACCCCCACGCGACGAACGGCGTGGCCAGCGCCAGGTAGGCATCGATCGCCGCACCGCCGACGTGCATCTCCCAGAACAGCGCGGTCGTGCGGTAGCGGGTCGAGAAATCCCACAGGCCGATGTAGGCCAGCCGCTCCCACACCACCGCCAACGTGACCACGGTCAGGCCCGCCAGCATGCCCGCGCCGAGGCGCCGCACAGCGGCGTCTGCGTCTTGCTCGATCTGCATTCGCAGCAGCGGCCAGATCAGCGCGGCATGCAGCAGACTCTTGAAGACGCGCAAGCTGTTCAGCGGGTCGGTGTAGCCCTGGAACCCGCTCCAGGAGACGGGAGGAACCGTCAACAGGGCGCGTGCCAGCGCCACGATCCCGGCCATGCAGAACACGCCGGCACATCCCATGAAGAACCGATCGTCCCGCGCGAGTGCCGAGTCTTCGCTCACGGTCCGCCTTGTGAATGCCGCGCGTGCGTGGCCTCCAGCAGCTGCGGCAAACAGCAACAGGTCGAATTCGTCGAAGACGACCCAGCCGGTCCAGGGTGCCCAACTGAAAAGCGGCAACAACGCCGGCACGACGAGCAGCCACAGGTTCGGCCGCCAGGCCGCCAGTCCACACAACATAACGACAGCTGAAGCCGCAGTCGCTGGGGCAACCGGGTGATGCGATGCGAGCACGATGCCAGCGGCGATCGCCATGACCGCCAATAGCAGGGATCGGGGCTTTCCGACACCGAGGCCACCCCTGCCCGTATCAAACATCACGGCGCGAGGTCATTGAATGCATAGGGGGACGCAACAGAGCGAGTTACCGAAGACCGAGTGGCACACTCCAAATTCTCGACGCACGGCAGGTTCTCGACGCGGCAGAGACACAAGGCGACCGATTGAAACACGTCCTTCAGATTGCCCAGACGATGCCAACAGACCCGGCAAAGCAGCAGGAGGTGGCCAGCGCACTGCTCGGCGGCCTCGGCAACGGACATCGTGGCGATTGACATCGTAGGTTGTCCAAGATGGCGGCGATGACCTCAACCTGATAGGGCTCACCCGGGACCGCCAGATCCACAACCAAAACACCGCACGACTGACTCGCAGTACCAACCGGGAAACCGACACCACATGACCACCGGCCCCAAGCCCCGGGCAGCTCTGCGACCCTCAGCCTGTGTCGCTCTGGCGTTCGCTGTGTTCATCGTCTATGGCTCGCTCTTCCCGTTTGACTTCGCATCGAATCCGCGGCCCGTGGAGACGGTCTTCGTCGATTGGAATCCGTTTCTCAATCGATCGGATGCCGTGGACAACATCCTGTTGTTCGTGCCGCTCGGGGCCGCGCTGTGGTTCGCTGGCCGATCATCGGCATCACGGTGGGCACTGGTCGGAGCCAGCTGGGTGTTGCTTGGGCTCGGGTTGCAGGTAGCTCAGCTCTACTTGCCGAGCCGCGTCGCATCGATGACGGACGCCATCAACAATGCGTTCGGACTGGGCATCGGCCTGCAGCTCAGTCGGACTTTGGCACCCTGGCTCCAGCGGAAACAACTGGTCAGCGGATCGGTCGATCCGCTGGCCATGCTGCTGGTTGCGTTCTGGTACGTCTACGAGTCGTTTCCATTTCTGCCCACGCTCGACATCGGCTTGCTCTCCGCCCACCTCAAGCCGGCGCTGTCAGGGCCTGAATTCGAACCGTTACGCCTGCTGCACCATGCCCTGGCCGCGGCACTCGGCACACTGATCCTGCTCGAAGCGCGGCCGTTGCGATCGCGCCGCACCTGCGTTCTGGCCGCGCTCGCAGTGCTGGTGGGTTCCGAGCTGCTGGTGCCCTATGGCAACCTGCGCATTGAGACGTTGCTGGGGATCGTGCTTGGTACCGGCGTTGGCGAGCGGCTCAACCAGGCGACCAAGGCGCATAGCCGCTGGGCAGTGCTCGCGCTGGCTGCGGTCGCGCTGACGATGACGGTCGTGACCGATTTTCGCGGTCCGTCGGGCGCCGCGCGCCTCACTTTGACCCCGTTCTCGCATCTGTTGTGGCACGGAACGACGGTCGGGGTACCGACTGCGGCCTTCGAGGCGCTCGCGATAGGTGGCCTGTTGTGGGCCGGCGTCACCGGCCGCGCACCGCTGGGAACACGTTCGTGGCATTGGCCCGCGATGGTGGTGGTGTCGGTGGTGCTCCTCGAGTGCCTTCGCATCGCTTTGGCAAGCGGCCCAGCCGACACCAGCCTGCTGGTGACGTCACTGCTGTTGGCCCCCTTCGCGGCGGCACTGCACAGGAAACCCACCCGAACGAATCGACTCGATAAATCGCAGAGCGCAGCCGTGATCGAGTCGGAGAGCCGAACGGACGCCGAACCTTTCGTCCACGCAACCGACAGCGCTTCGCTGAAGGCCCACGCTCCCAACAATCTTCGGGCGGTGGCATGGCAGACGTTCGCGGTGCTGATGGTTCTGACGCTCGGCCTGAGACTGCTGCTGGAAGCTTCCTGGGTACCCTACAACGTGTTGGAGCTTTTCGCTGCGCGAAGCATGCTGAACATCGGCCTGTTTTCCGTCGCGTTGCTCTGGCTGGGTGCCGGACCGTGGTGCCTCGCCAAATGGGCTGGTAACCGACCGAGGGCTTGGTTGTGGCTGCCCACAATGCTGCCACTGGCGGCACTGATCAGCTTGCTGCTGCTGCGCATATCGGTGACGCAGGAAAGTCTTGATGACATCACCGGCAGCACGGACCTCTATCGTCGCGTGACGATGGAGAACTACTGGGGAGAGGGGTGGCGCGATGCGATGACCAGATTGCCCGCCGTGATGGCAGAGGCGGTGGAGCGTGGCGTTCGCTTCACGGCGCTTTACAGCCTTCTTCTAGCTCCGCTCACCATGGCTTCGATCTGCACCGACCGCACCTGGTTGATGCGGCGCAGGCTGCCCGCGCTCGCCTTGCTCATGCTGCTCTGGTGGCTGGCCGCGTGGCTGGTGATCGATGGTGCAATCACCGACAACTTGACAGAGCTGATCGCACGGGACGGATCCATCTGGCTCGCAGCCTTGGCGGCGCTTTTCGCACTGCATGTGTCTTGGGCCTCGGGGCGGATGAGCACGCGCCGTGGCGTGACAATGGCTGCGGTCACGCTGGTCGCGTTGCCGCTGAGTTGGTGGCTTTCAAAACAGGGCTTGGAACAAACCATTCTGAAGTACGACTCGGTGTGGTCTGCGCAGCAATTCCTGCTGGGCCGCAACCGCATTGATCGCTTGTCCGAAGCCCAACTGTTCATGCGTTGGTGTGGGGTTTACATGGCGATGCTGGGGGTCTGCGTCTTGGGCATGACTCTCGCCAGGCGGCTCTGGACAGCGGCCACCGCCACTACTACTTCCGCACCCGCGATCCTGCATTCGCCCGCACGCTGGCGTCGACTCTGAGCTCTCGGCAAACACCGATGTCCTGCGGCCAAGTCATGAGCGCGGCGCTCCTCTCTGTCGGGGAGCGCCGGCGACATTGGCGCCTGGGGCTCGCGCTGGGACTCATGCTGCCGTCGTGGGCGCTGGGTGAGACGCGCATCCATCGGGTGGGGCCCGGCGAACGCTTTTGCTGTCTGCAGGATGCTATCCACGCGGCCAGCAGCGGCGATACCGTCGAGATTCATCCCGGCGAATATCGTGGTCATGTGGCGGTGGTCGACGTCCCTCAGCTAACGATACGCGGCCTGGGTTCGGGTGCGGTTCTTCATGCCGATGGTCGACACGCCGAAGGCAAGGCGATGCTGGTAGTGCGGGGTGATGTGGTGGTCGAGAACATTGAGTTCCGCGGTGCACGCGTGCCCGAAGGAAACGGCGCGGGCATCCGCTTCGAGCGTGGCCGACTCGTCGTGCGGCGCTGCCGCTTCTTCGACAACGAAATGGGCATCCTGACGGCAAACGAGGCGAACATGACGCTGGATGTGGTGGACTGCGAATTCGGAGCCGCGCCGCGGCACGAAGGGCTGTTGCACCACCTGCTGTATGTGGGCGCCATCGGCGCCTTCAACATCCAGGGCAGTCGATTCAGCGGCGGCTGGCGCGGCCACCTGCTGAAGTCTCGGGCGCAACGCAATCGCGTGCACAACAACCGGCTTGACGACCGCCCAGCAGGTGAAGCGTCCTACGAACTCGAGTTCCCGAATGGAAGTCACAACATCGTCGTGGGCAACGTCATTGCCCAGAGTGCCCGGACGCAAAACCGCGACCTGCTCAGCATGGGTGCCGAGGCACAGGGTGGCTCGGCCGGCAGCCTGATGCTGATGAACAACACGTTCATCAATGCAGCGGGCGGCAACGCGCGCTTCGTCCGTGTGTGGATTGAACGCATGCAGAGGGAAACAAGCGTTCGAATGGTCAACAACAAGTTCGTCGGCCCGGGTCAGTTGTCACTGCCTTCGGCCTGGGACGGCGGAGGAAACAGACGGCTCGAACTCGGTACCTTTGCACTGCAACAACGCTGAGCGCAATCAGGC
>CANHOE010000200.1 GCA_947462175.1 Burkholderiales bacterium
AGACGAACTCGCCTCGCCATGACTGAAGCCTTGCTCGAAAGCCGCCTGCACAGCCTGCCCCTGCTGGCGCGGGGCAAGGTCCGCGACAACTACGCCGTCGGCGCCGATCGGCTACTGATGATCGCCAGCGATCGCCTCAGCGCCTTCGACGTGGTGATGGGCGAACCCATCCCGGGCAAGGGCCAGCTGCTGACCGAGATGGCGCTGTTCTGGTTCGAGCGGCTCCAGGGCATCGTGCCCAATCACCTGACCGGGGAGGCTCCCGAGAGTGTCGTGGCCGCTGATGAGCGCGCCCAGGTGGTCGGGCGGTCGATGCTGGTCAAGCGGCTCAAGCCGCTTCCCGTCGAGGCCGTGGTGCGCGGCTATCTGGCCGGCAGCGGATGGAAGGAATACCAGCAGAGCAGATCGGTGTGCGGCGTGGCGCTGCCCGAGGGGCTCGTCAACGCATCCAAGCTGCCACACCCGATCTTCACGCCCGCGACCAAGGCAGAGATGGGCGACCACGACGAGAACATTTCGTTCGAGCGCATGGCCGAGATCATCGGCGCGCCGCTCGCCGCTCAGGTGCGCGAGGTGGCCATCTCGCTGTACCAAACGGCCGCCGCTTATGCGCTGACCAAGGGCATCATCATTGCCGACACCAAATTCGAGTTCGGCCTCGATGCCGACGGCACCCTGACGCTGATGGACGAGGTGCTGACGCCCGACTCCTCGCGCTTCTGGCCACTCGAAGGCTACCAGGCCGCCTTGCGCGATGGTCTCAACCCGCCGAGCTACGACAAGCAGTTCGTGCGCGACTGGCTGGAACAAGCGGTCATCGCTGGAAAGCCCTGGAACAAGCAGGCGCCGGCGCCGTCCCTGCCGGCATCGGTGGTCGAACACACTGCAGCGACTTACCGGGAAGCCTTGCAACGCCTGACCCGATGAGGTCGCCCTCGTCACCGATGATGGCGCGGCTCGATGCCGCGCTGGCTGCTTCCAGGCATCCGATCGATGCGGCATGTGTGCGAGCGGAACGGGCAGGTTTGCTGGCGCGACAGGGCAACCTGGACGAAGCCAATGCCGAGCTGCAGACCCTGCGGCGCGACTTCTCGGAGCGACCGTCGGCGGTGGTCACAGCGTGGATCTGCATCGTCGAGGCCTGGATCGAACAGTACAGCGGCCGCCCCTCGGTCGGGCGCGACAAGATGCGGCGCGCCCAGGCGCTGAGCGCTGCGGCCCGGCTGAAGCCCTTGCAGGCACTGAGCGCGGCCTGGCTCGCTCACCTCGGGTACATGCAGGACGACTTCGATGACATGGCGAAGTACCTGACGCTGGCCCTGCAGCTGGCGGAGCCGGATCACCACGCAGCGCGGGCGCGCGCCTCACTGGTTGCCGCTTCCGGCTACCACTGGGCCAACCGCCTCGATCTCGCGCAGCCCTGGTACACCCGCGCCCGTGAGCATGCGGTGGCCGATGGCGACGAAGCACTGCTCAGCATCGTCACCT
Organism: Burkholderiales bacterium; assembly: GCA_947462175.1. Lineage (GTDB taxonomy): Bacteria > Pseudomonadota > Gammaproteobacteria > Burkholderiales > Burkholderiaceae_C > PBB1. Next base: position 1,489 of record CANHOE010000200.1, read on the forward strand.
TCATGATGGCGTGCCACCGCTGCAACCATGCATCGCGGGCCTCGATCTTCGGCAGCATCGACGGTGCAGAAGCGCGCCGTGCGCAGGCTTGGCTCGATGCGTCCTTCAATTTGGACCAGTGGGTGGGCTCGGCACCGCAAGACAGCTTCGTCAATACGCTGCGCGCGCAGCTGTATTCCGCAGACCAACAACACGCGCAGGCCCTCGCGCTGTATGAAGCCCACCTGGCCGACGCTGACAGACAAGGCCTTGCGCACATGCGTGCAGTGCACCTGGCCGATCAGGCCTGGTGCCGCTTTCACACCGGTGACGCGAGCGGCGCTCGCACTGACGCGAACGCTGCCGCAGCGTTGATCGATCCGGGCATGTACGTGGAAGACCTGGCCATCGCTTGCGGGCGGCTCGACCAGGTGTTCGCGGCGCTGGGCGATATCGACGCCTCGCTGCGCCACCGCCAGATGGCCCGCGAGCATTGGGCGACGCACCAGACGATGATGCAGTCCATGCTCGATCTGCTGGGTCGAGCCCTGGCGACCGGAGCGGTCTGAACGTGCCTACGGCCACACCGCTGGCCGCGCAGCGAAGCGGGCTACGCTGCATCGCCCTGCTCGACGACCGCGACGCCTCTGAAGAGCGTCCCACCAGCCGCGCCTACCGCGGTTTCGTGCATGAGCATCGCTGCACCGACCCTGTCACGCTGGCCGAGACCTGGGCTGCCGTGGAGGCCGATCTGCGCAGCGGACTGCATGCGCTGCTGCTGGCCGACTACGAGTGGGGCGCCAAGCTCCTGCAGGCCGGCGACCGTTCTTTGAGCGCTGACGATCGCTCGGCGCTGCGGGTGCTGATGTTCGCCGACTGCACGAAGCTGTCGAGGGTCGAGGCCAACCAGTGGCTGGATGATCTTGCTGCGGAGTTCGCTGGCGATTCCGGGATGCGCGATGCCGCTGGTGTGATGAACCTCGAAGCCAGCGTCGACAAGCCAGCCTTCACCCAGTCCATCCATCGCATTCACGAGGCCATTCGCGCCGGCGAGACCTATCAGGTCAACTACAGCTACCGGCTGCACGGGCAGGCCTACGGCTCCCCCGCGCAGTTGTACCGCCGATTGCGGGCGCTGCAGCCGGTGGCGTTCGGGGCTTACATCCAGCTGCCGTGCGGCGAGGGAGCGCAGCCGTGCGATGGCGAGACGACGCATGTGCTGTCGTGCTCGCCAGAGCTGTTCTTGCGGCACGACGACGGGTTGCTGACCGCGCGGCCGATGAAGGGCACCGCGTCTCGCACCTTCACACCCGAAGCCGACAGCGAGACCGCACGTCACCTTTCGCTCGATGTGAAGAACCGGGCCGAGAACCTGATGATCGTCGACCTGCTGCGCAACGACCTCGGCCGCATTGCGCAGACCGGTTCGGTTCAGGTGCCGGATCTGTTCGCGATCGAGCCGTACCCGACGGTGTTCCAGATGACCTCGACGGTGCAGGCGCGCGTGCGACCCGAGGTGGATGTTCCGGCGCTGCTGCGCGCGGTGTTCCCCTGCGGCTCGATCACCGGCGCACCCAAGCACCACACGATGGACTGGATCGCCCGCCTGGAGTCGAGCCCGCGCGGGCTGTACTGCGGCACGATCGGTTGGCTGGATGCGCCGCGTGGCGATGCGCGCCTGGGCAACTTCTGCTTGTCGGTGGCGATCCGCACCATCACGCTCGGCGCGGAGGCACTCGGCCTGCGCCCGGCGAGGCTGGGCATCGGTGCGGGCATCGTGCTGGACAGCCGGGCCGACGAGGAATTCGAGGAGTGCCTCCTGAAAGCCCGCTTCCTGACCGCGGCGCCACCGGGCTTCGAGCTGTTCGAGACGATGCGGGCCACCCGAGGTCAGGGTGTCGAACACCTCGCCCTGCACCTGGCGCGACTCGGCCGCAGCGCGCAGGTGCTGGGCTTTGCCTTCGATCGCGACGTCGCTGTGCGCCTGGTCGATTCGCAGCTGAGCCGCTTGGCCGATGACACGCACGAGCACCTCCGCCTGCGGCTGTCGCTGGCCCACGACGGCCGCCTGCAACTGACGCACGCCGCGCTGAGCGACTCGCCGCGCAGCACAGAGCGCGCGGCCGTTTCAGTGCTGATCGCCGAGCATCGCCTGCCGAACGCGCAACCGCTGTCCGCCCACAAGACCACACTGCGTCAACACTACGACGAGGGTGTTCGCGCCGCCGAGCGCGCTGGCGCCTTCGACAGCCTGTTCTTCACCGAAGATGGACGCTTGGTCGAAGGTGGGCGCACCTCGGTGTTCCTGAGTTTGGGCGGTCGCTGGTACACGCCGCCGGTCACTGATGGCGCCCTGCCTGGCGTGATGCGCAGCCTGGTCCTGGCTGATCCGCAATGGCTGGCCACAGAGCGCAGCCTGAGCGCCAGCGACCTGGCGCGCGCCGAAGCCATCATGGTGTGCAATGCTTTGCGCGGCACCTTGTCAGGCCGGGTGATCACTGCGTGAACCGCGCTGGCAGATCTGCAGGGATGTGAGGTTGAGGTGGCTGCCTGCGCGCAGCGGCATCGGCCGCAGGCCCGCGCCGAACAGACCTCATCGCAAAAACGCTTTCGTGCGGAATGCCCTCACAAGAGGAGCGTCGCGGCCGATATCTCTGTCATGGCGGCCGCTGCCGCAGCGATTTGAGCCCGACACTCTCGACAGGAGCCTTCATGAAACTCGAGCAGATCGTTTTCGCCGTGGCTGCGAAGGTGGACATCGACCAGACCGTGATCTTCGAGTACGTCGTCTGCCGCCACATCCAGGCCATCCTGCTCAAGCGCACTGCCTTGCCGACATTGGTGATCAACCGCGCTCATCACATCTACGCAGATTCGATCGAGCTTCAACGGTGCATCGACCAGGCTGCGCACATCTTCCTCAGCGATCTGGTGCGAGCGAGCGAAATCAGCGAAGCGGCGATGGCCCGCTGGCAGCTCACGCTCGCACACTGAGGCTTTCCAAGCCCCTGTAGCGCCTCAGTCGTCGCCGTCGTCGTCTGGCAGATCCGGCGGCCCGGCCCACACCTGCTGCGTCGACCCTGGCCATTGACGCGAGCGTTTGGCCGAGTTCAGGCGCAAGTCGGCCAGCGTCAGCAGGTCGTGCGCACGCCAAGGCCCGCGGTCGGGGCGTTCGGCCACGCCGATGCAGACGTCGATCGTGCCAATGTCCGGATGCACATCGTGCGCCCGGCCGATCAGGCTGCGAATGCCACAGGCGAACTGCGCGGCCGTGGCCAATGAGGTGTCCGGGAGCAGCAGCGCAAACTGGTCGCCACCGAGCCGCGCCACCGTGTCGCCTGCGCGTGCCGAGTGCTGCAGCGTCATGGCCAATGCGACCAATGCTCGGTCGCCGCTGTCGCGGCCGCGCTCCATGTTGATCAGGAACAGGTTGTCCAGGTCAACCAGCAGCAGCGCCAGCGCTCGCTGTTCTGTCTGCGCGGTCTCGGCAGCTTCACTGAGACGATCCAGAAAATACGCCCGGTGATGCAAGCCTGTCAGCTTGTCGAGGAACAGCGGCGTGGCGTTCATCATGGTGCGGACTCTACAGCCGCAACGCTTGGCTCAGAACCGGTTGACCAAGGATGCTGCACCCGAGGCGCCAGGCGGCGCTGAAGTTGCTGACAGACGTCGCGCCCGCTCGACATCGGTGTACGACAGCGTCGCATCGCCGAGGACCGGCTGGCGATAGATGAGCTTCATGCCGCTGGCGAAATCCCAGTCGAAGGCGCCGCGGGGCGCAAACCGGGCGGCGAAGGCGGGGAAAGGACGGGGGGCACCATCGGCCGTGTTCGGCAGGCCGTACTTGCTGACCAGCAACTGCCGCAGCGCCTCGTTTTCCTGGCCGTAGGGCTTGATGACGAACTGTGCGCTGACCAGCCCGGTCGCG
>CANHOE010000201.1 GCA_947462175.1 Burkholderiales bacterium
CGCTGCCGTGACCGTCCGGCACAGGCTTTGCTGTCAAACTCAAGACACAGCGGTCAGCAGCCATCTCATGTCGAGGTCGTGATCGCCAGTGCACCTCGCCCAATGCGCATTGCGTACCTGATCAGCCTCTACCCGAAAGTCAGCCACAGCTTCATCCGACGCGAAATCCATGCCCTCGAAAGCCTGGGGCTGCAGGTCGACCGCATTTCCATCCGTGGTTGGGACGAGGCATTGGCCGATGCCGAAGACATCGCCGAACGCGCGATCACCCGCTATGTGCTGAAGCAAAGTGCCGTGGAACTGGCCGGTGCGGTGGTTGCGTCGCTGGTCGCCTCGCCGCGGCGCTTCTGGCGAGCTCTGTCTGCAGCCATCGGTATGGCTTCCAAGTCAGACCGGTCGCTGCCCTACCACTTCATTTACCTGCTGGAGGCCTGCTGCATCAGCCGCTGGCTGCAAGGTCGCGATGTGCGCCATCTGCATGCGCATTTCGGCACCAACCCGGCCGAGGTGGCGATGCTGGTGCACATGCTGTGCGGCGTGCCCTACAGCTTCACCGTGCACGGCCCCGATGAGTTCGACCGTCCGCAGTTCGCTCGCTTGCGCGACAAGGCGCGCCACGCGGCCTTCGTGGTCGGTGTCAGCAGCTACGGCCGCAGCCAGCTCCTGCGCTGGGTCGACGACGATCAATGGGGCCAGGTGCAGGTGGTTCACTGTGGCCTCGATGCCAGCTTTTTGAATGCCGCCCCAGTGCCGGTGCCCGATGTGCCACGCATGGTGTGTATCGGCCGGCTCTCAGGCCAGAAGGGCCAGCTGATCTTGTTGCAGGCGGCGGCGGTACTGATGAATGACGGTGTGCCGTTCGAATTGGTGCTGGCGGGCGACGGCGAAATGCGCGGGGTGATCGAAGCCGCCATCGCGCGGCTGGGTCTGGCGCAGCGGGTGCGCATCACCGGCTGGGTCGATGCGGCCCAGGTGCGCGAAGAACTGCTGGCCGCCCGCGCGATGGTGTTGCCCAGCTTCGCTGAAGGCCTGCCGGTGGTGGTGATGGAGGCGATGGCGCTGGGGCGCCCGGTGCTCACCACCTACATCGCGGGCATTCCGGAACTGGTGCAGCCCGGCCTCACCGGCTGGCTGTTTCCCGCAGGCGATGTCGATGCGCTGGTCGCTGCGATGAAGGAATGCCTGGCCACGCCGACCGCGGAGCTTGATCGCATGGGCGCCAGCGCCCGAGAGCGGGTTCGTGAGCGCCATGATGCGGTGCGTGAAGCCAGCAAACTTGCCAGGTTGATGACCGCAACCGCGCCGAGCGAGGCCGCCCGATGATCGTGGTCGACATCCTGTTGTTTCTGGCGGTGGCGCTGCTGGCGCTCCCGGTGGCTGTGGTGTTCGTCGAGGTCCTGGCGGCCGTGTGTCTGCCTGACCAGCCCGTGTCGGCTGCGAGCGGCCCTCGTGCACCGTTGGCCGTGCTGGTGCCCGCGCACGACGAGGCCGTGGTGATTCGCGCCACGCTCGAGCGCATCACACCGCAGCTGCAGCCCGGTGACCGTCTGGTCGTGGTGGCTGACAACTGCAGCGACGACACGGCCGCCATCGCCCGGGCCTGCGGTGCCGAGGCGCTGGAGCGTGTGAACGCCACGCTGCGCGGCAAGGGCTACGCGCTCGACCACGGGGTGCGTCACTTGGAAGCGTCGCCCCCGGCTGCGGTGGTCATCGTCGACGCAGATTGCGACGTGGCACCGGGCACCATCGAGAAGCTGTTTCGCCAGTGCCAGCACTCTGGCCGACCGGCTCAGGCGCTGTACGCCATGGAGGTGGCGCCGGGCGGCGGCGCTGTGTCGCCCATCTCGGCCTTTGCGTGGCGGCTGCGGGTGATCGTGTGCCCGATCGGCATGCACAAGCTGGGTGGGCCGTGCAACCTGATGGGTTCGGGCATGGCGATCCCGTGGCCACTGGTGCGCGACATCGATCTGGCCAGCGGACACATCGCCGAAGACATGAAGATGGGTGTGGACCTGGCCAGGCGCGGTGCGCCGCCGATGCTGTGCCCGCAAGCTCTGGTGACCAGTACCTTTCCAGTCAGCCGAGCGGGAGCGGCTTCGCAGCGCACGCGTTGGGAGCACGGTCACATCGGCATGATCGTCGACGAGGTGCCGGCGCTGCTGCGCGATGCGGCGCGGGGCATTGGCGCTGGCCTGCTGCCGATCGCGCTCGAAATTTGCGTTCCACCGAAGGCCTTGCTGGTGCTGCTGCTGCTGGCGTCGGTGCTGGTGACCGCACTGAGTGCGGCCATCGGTGCGTCTGCCTGGCCGTTTGCCGTGGCGGCCACCGAATTCGGTTTGTTCACCCTGGCGGTGGTGCTCGCATGGGCGCGCTTTGCACGGGACATATTGCCGCTGTCCGAGGTGCCGCGGATCGGGCTGTACGTTCTGGCAAAGATCCCGCTTTATCTTGGTTTCCTCGTACGACGCCAGGTCGAGTGGGTGCGTTCCAAACGAGATGCCGATTGACACGCCATGACTGACCGCACCTCCGTGCTGCCGCAGCAATTGCCCACCGACTTTCAACGGCCGGTGTTCTGTCTGCTGGGCGTGGCCTTCGACATCATCGACATGCCGACGGTGCTGGCACGCCTGAAGCAGGCGGCGCGTGAGCGCAGCCGCCTGGTGCTGTCGACGCCGAACGTCAACAACATCGTCACGGTGCAGCGCAATGCCGACTATCGCGATGCGGTGGCCGGTTGCGAACTGGTCGTGCCCGACGGCATGCCGCTGGTGTGGCTGGCGCGTTTGCTGGGCATCCGCACGCGGCGCATTGCGGGCTCAGACCTGTTCCAGTGGTTGATGAACGGCGATGTCGGCCCGCTGCGGGTGTTTTTCTTCGGCGCGCCGGAGGGTGTCGCGAAAACAGCCTGCGAACGGCTGAACCGCGATGGCGGGCCGGTGTCGGGTGCAGGGTGGCATTACCCCGGCTTCGGTTCGGTGGCCGAGATGACGGCGACCGAGGTGCTGGCGAGCATCAACGCCGCAGCACCTGATTTCGTGGTGGTGGCGCTGGGCACAGCGAAGGGCCAGCAATGGATCGAGCGTGCCGGCAACGGGCTGACGGCGCCGTTGCTGAGCCACCTGGGCGCGGTGGTCAACTTTGTGGCCGGGTCGGTCCGGCGTGCGCCGCTGTGGATGCAGAACCTGGGTTTCGAATGGCTGTGGCGCATCCGTGAGGAGCCTGCGCTGTGGCGCCGTTACGCGACGGATGGCGCGGCACTCGGCGGCCTGTGCGTGCGCAGTGTGCTGCCGCTGGTGCTGCGGCGCATATGGCGAAGGGTGTTGCCCGTGCGCTCGTCGGCGCATATCGAACTGGCGGCGCTGGAGGCTGGCCAGAAGCGCCTCACCGTGTCTGGTAACTGGCTGCCCGCCGATGTGGGCGCACTGCGAGACACGTTGACGGCGCTGACCGCCACAGACAGCGCCGTGGTCATCGACGCGCAGTCGCTGGGCTGGGTCGATCACACGTTTATCGGCCTGTTGATCCGGCTCTACGGTCATCAGAAAAAGCGCGGCCAGCGCTTCCTGATCGATCAGCCCAGTGCAGCATTGGCACGACAACTGCGATGGCATTGCGCGGGCTACCTGCTGGCACCACTGCTTGTCACAGACATTCATTTCACGAAGAACGGAGCTCAGGCATGGAAACAATGATCAAGTCGACCATCCTCGGTCAGTTGGCCGAGACGCAGGCGGTGATGGCTGCGATGGCGGCCGACGCCAAGCTGGTGCAAACGTTGGAAACCGTCGCCGAGGCCTGCGTGAAGTCGCTTGGCCAGCGTGGCAAGCTGCTGTTCATGGGCAATGGCGGGAGTGCTGCCGATTCGCAGCACCTGGCCGGAGAGATGGTGAGCCGATTCGCCTACGACCGCCCGGGCCTCGCCGCGGTCGCATTGACGGTGGACACCTCGGTGCTGACGGCGATCGGCAACGATTACGGCTACGAGTTGCTGTTCTCCCGGCAGGTGGAGGCGCTAGGGCAGCCTGGCGATGTGCTGTTCGGTTTCTCGACCTCGGGCAAGTCGCCCAACATCCTGAAGGCGCTGCGCACCGCACGCGAGATGGGCCTGGTGACGGTGGGCATGACGGGCAATCGTGGTGAAGCGATCACGCAGCTGGTCGATCACTGCGTGGAGATTCCGTCGGCCTGCACGCCGAACATCCAGGAAGGCCACATCGTGGTCGGCCACATCATCTGCGGGCTGATCGAGGCCAGCATCTTTCCGCAAAAGAAGTGAAGGCGATCGTGCTCGCAGGCGGGTTGGGCACGCGCCTGCGCGAGCGTGTGCCCAACCTTCCCAAGCCGATGGCGCCGGTGGCGGGCCGGCCTTTCCTCGAGTACCTGCTCGATGCGCTGGCCCGCTGCGGTTGCGACGAAGTGGTGCTGTCGGTGGGCCACCTGTGGCAGAAGATCGAAGTGCATTTCGGCAACAGCTACAACGGCATGGCGCTGCGCTATGCGATCGAACAAACGCCCCTGGGCACCGGCGGTGCGATCGCCTTCGCACTGGCGCAATTGCCACCAGACACCGACGCGGTGCTGACGCTGAACGGTGACACCTTCCTCGATGTCGATTTCGCGCAGGTGTTTGCCCACCACCGCGCCGCCGGTCTGCCGATCTCGATGGTGCTGCGCGAAGTGGAAGACACGATGCGTTACGGCGCGGTGCTGGTGGAAGGGGGCCGTGTGCAGAGCTTTGCCGACAAGGGCCGCAGTGGCCCGGGCCTGATCAATGCGGGCACCTATGTGCTGGACCCGCGGTGGTTCCGTACGCTCGGGCTGCCGGCCAGCTTCTCGATGGAGGCCGATGTGCTGCAGGCACGTTGCGCCGAGCTGCGCCCCGCGGCCTTCGTGACCGACGCAAACTTCATCGACATCGGCATTCCGCAGGACTATGACCGCGCGCAGCAGGTGCTGCCGCAGTGGCTGGCGTGAGTGCGCGGGCGCTATTCCTGGACCGCGATGGCGTGATCAACGTCAACCACGGCTATGTGCACCGGCCGGAGCAGATGGACTTTGTGCCCGGCATCTTCGCGCTGGGCCGCGCCGCGGTGCAGCGCGGCTACCGCCTGATCGTGGTGACCAACCAGGCGGGCATCGGCCGCGGCTACTACACCGAGGCTGATTTCGCTGCGGTGACCGCCTGGATGTGCGAGCAGTTCGCTGCCGAGGGTGCGGCCATCACTGCGGTGTACCACTGCCCCTACCACCCGGAACACGGTGTGGGTGAGTACAAGCGAGAGTCACATTGGCGCAAGCCAGCGCCGGGCATGCTGCTGGCCGCGGCGCGCGAACATGGCCTTCACCTGCCCGATTGCGTGCTGGTCGGCGACATGGA
>CANHOE010000202.1 GCA_947462175.1 Burkholderiales bacterium
GGAAGAGCGCATCGCCACGCTGGAAGGCGGCCTGCAGACCTTGCTGCTGCCCAGCGGCCTTGCGGCGATCGCTCTGGTCGGCATGGCGCTGCTGCGCGCCGGCGACGAGGTGCTGATTCCCGATAACGCCTACGGTCCGAACAAGGAACTCGCGCGCGGTGAGCTCGCGCGCTGGGGCATCACGCACCGCTTCTATGACGCGATGGACCCGTCGTCGCTGGAGGCGGTACTGGGCCCGGCGACCAAGCTGGTGTGGCTCGAAGCCGCGGGCTCGGTGACGATGGAGTTCCCCGACCTGTCCGCCCTGATCCGGCTGGTACGCTCGCACGGCGCGCTGATTGCACTCGACAACACCTGGGGCGCCGGCATCGCGTTCAACGCTTTTGAAGTCGAAACTGGGCTCGGTGTCGATGTTTCGGTGCATGCGCTGACCAAGTACCCGTCTGGCGGCGCTGATGTGATGATGGGCTCGGTCACCACTCGTGACGAGTCATTGCATCTGCGCCTGAAAGCCACGCACATGCGCATGGGCTGGGGTGTCGGCGCCAACGATGCCGAGCTGCTGCTGCGATCGCTGCCGACGCTGCCGCTGCGCTATCACGCACAAGACGTGGTGGGTCGCCAGTTGGCTGGGTGGTGGGGTGAGCGCCCTGAGGTCGTTCAGGTCTTGCACCCAGCACTTGCTGGATCACCAGGGAACGCTGCTTGGCAGAGGCTCTGCAGTGCGTCGGCAGGGCTGTTCTCGGTGGTATTCGATGAGCGCTACAGCGCTGCGCAGGTGCACGCCTTCGTCGATGCGCTGCGGCTGTTCAAGATCGGCTATTCCTGGGCAGGCCCCGTCAGCCTGGTGGTCCCGTACCAGTTGGGCTCGATGCGAAGCCATCCCGCCTGGGCTGGCACGCTGATTCGCTTCTCGATCGGGCTGGAATCAGTCGCCGACCTGATCGCAGATTGCGAACAGGCGCTGGCCGCCCTGGGCTGAGCATGCGTTCTGCCCAGCGTCTGCCGCTCATCGATCTATTGAAGGTCGTTGCCTCACAACTCATCGTGCTGCATCACCTGGCCCGTTATGGGCCGATGGCCGACCACGTGGCGCCGTTGATGCCTCAGGTGGTCGACTGGCTGGCCGATCCGGCGCGCATGGTGGTGCAGGTTTTTCTGGTGGTGGGCGGCTATCTGGCCGCGCTCAGCCTGGCGCCGGATGGCCGTGTGTGCACGCTCGCCGAGGCGCGATCTCGCGTGTTTGAGCGTTACTTGCGGCTGGCGTTGCCGCTGGCGCTGGCTCTGCTGTTGGCGATCGTTGCTGCAGCTGTGGCGCGCCATTGGATGGAACACCCGTCGGTGCCCCTGTCGCCGAGCCCGATGCAGTTCGTAGCCCATCTGTTGTTGCTCCAGGACGTGATTGGGGAGGAGGCGCTGTCGGCCGGGATCTGGTATGTCGCCATCGACTTGCAGCTCTACGCGGCGCTGGTGATTTGGTTGGCGCTGATGGCGTCGCTGCTCAAGAACTCGGAGAAGATCCGTGGCGTCTTGCCCTGGGGCGTGGTGCTGGCGGTGACATGGTCTGCCTGGTGTGTGAACCGGGATTCGACCTGGGATGCTTTTGCACCTTATTTTTTTGCAGCGTACGGACTCGGTGTCTTGGCCGCTTGGGCGCGGGCGAACCCAGCGGCGCTAGTGGCGTTTGCGCTCGCCTTGCTCAGCGTGATGGCGAGTCTGTGGCTGGAATGGCGTGGGCGGCTGGCCTTGGCTTCAGCGCTGGCGGTGCTGTTGTGGTTCGCACATGAGATCCGCGAACGGCTGCAGGTCAGCCCGTTTTCATCACGGCCGTCTGGCCTGGATGCGCTGCGCTACCTGGCCCGGATCAGCTACGCGACCTTCCTGGTGCACTTCCCGGTCTGCCTGGTTGTCAATGCCGCGTTCACGGCGTTCGTGCCGCCACAGGCGTGGCTCCAAGCCGCGGGTGTACTGCTGGCCTGGGGCGGAAGCATCGCCGCGGGTGCGTTGTTCCACCACTTCGCCGAAGCGCCGCTGATGAGGCTGATCACACGCTGCAAGGCTGCGGGCTGGTCCGTGGGCCGGCAGCAGCAGGGTGCTGTGTCAGGTTGAGTGAGTGCGTTGCAGCTGGCGACAGGGGAGAAGCCTTCGCTGCGCGCTGCCAGCGCTTACGTCTTCGATGAGACCTTGTGTCTCATCAGGCGACCCTTTTCCCGGTCCCAATCCCGCTTCTTTTCGGTGTCGCGCTTGTCGTGTTCGGCCTTGCCCTTGGCCAGCGCGATCTCGGCCTTCACCAGACCGCCCTTGTAGTGCAGGTTCAGCGGCACGAGCGTGAAGCCTTTCTGCTCTACCTTCCCGACCAGCCGCTTGATTTCTTCCTTGTGCATCAGCAGCTTTTTCGTTCGATCGGCTTCGGGGCTGATGTGGGTCGAGGCACTGCGCAACGCATTGATGCGACAGCCGATCAGAAACAGCTCGCCGTCGCGGATGACCACATAGCCATCGGTCAACTGAACCTGGCCGGCTCGGATCGCCTTGATCTCCCAGCCCTGCAGCATCATGCCTGCTTCGTAGCGTTCTTCGATGTGATAGTCGAACCGCGCGCGTCGGTTCTCGGCAATAGACATGAGCGGGTCAGCGCGTGGGGAACGCGTCCATAGAATGGCGGCATTGTATGAAGCACGTCAAAAAATCAGTGCTGCTGTGGTACTCGCCGCACGAAATGTATGAGCTCGTCACTGCGGTGGCTGACTATCCGAAGTTCCTGCCTTGGTGCGCGCGTGCCGAGGTGCTCCAACACACCGACAGCACGATGACAGCTCGACTTCATCTGGCGATCGCCGGGCTCCGTCACGCATTCACCACCCGCAACGAACACGACACGGACCGAGCAGTGAGACTGGCGTTGGTCGACGGGCCGTTCTCGGTGCTTGAAGGTCAGTGGTTGTTCCAGGCCGTGGGTGCCGAGACGCAGGCCTGCAAGATCGAGTTCGAGTTGCGCTACGCCTTCGCCAGTGTGGCGCTGGAAGCCGTCGTGAGTCCGGTGTTCGACCGCATTGCAAGCACCTTCGTCGATTCCTTTGTCAAGCGCGCGGCTCAGGTCTATGGTGACCGCTGAACAGGCTGACCTCATCTCGGTGGCTGTGGTGTGCAGTCTGGCACCCGGACAAGTGCAACAAATTGACTTGAAATTGCCGCTGGGCGCCTGTGTCCGTGATGCGCTCAGGATCAGCTGCGTGACCTCAACCGCAGAGGACGCGCCATGGAAGGTCGGCGTATGGGGGCAGTTGCGTACGCTCGACCATGTGCTGCGCGATCAGGATCGCGTCGAGATCTATCGCCCGCTGCGAGTCGATCCGAAAGATGCGCGGCGCTTGAGGCACCGTCAGCAACGTCGGGACCGACGCTGACGGGCCGGCCACGGTCACTTGGCGTGCCGGATGCGCTACTTGCGCTACTTGCAATCGGCGCTGATCGTGTCCCGCGTGCGGGCGACCTCTTCGGCGCGAGCCTTGTCGTCAAGCAATTCTCGTTCGCCCTTCTGGTTGACGCGGGCGACCCGGAGACCGTCTTCAAGGCCGCGCAACTGAAGTCGGGCGCGGTTGCAGTTGTCGGCTTTCTGGGCCGCCAGCTTCTCAGCTTCTACCTTCGCCTTGGCAGCCTTTTCCTGCTCCTCCTTGCGGAGCTTGGCCTCAAGTTCGGGCTCGACGACCTTTGCAGGTGCCAGTCCAGACGCCGCTGAAGCCGCACTCTGCGCCGACGAGGCGGCCACCGCAGGAGCTGGGCGCCGGTTGGCTGCAGCGGGCCGCTGAAGAATGCTGGAGTCAGGCACGCCCTGTGGCGGTGGGAGGTCGCTGTATTGAACCTGGTTGTTCTTGTCGCGCCACTTCCACTGCGCCAGCGCCGATGTGCACAAGGTGGCGACGAGCACCGCTCCGCATATCGCAACGAACCCTGTACGCATGGCGAACCCTTCAAGCCGGACTGCAGAAAAGTTTAACTGTGGTGCCGCGTCGTGCGTGGCATCGAGAACGGCTGAAAGCGTGCGTCTGTTGCGGCATCCCTATAATTTCGTTTTGCGTCAGGAGCCCTTTCCATGCGCCTTCTTGGTAAAGCGCTCACCTTCGACGATGTGTTGTTGGTGCCAGCGTTCTCCCAGGTGTTGCCTCGCGACACCAGCCTTGCCACCCGGCTCTCCCGAAACATCGAGTTGAACCTGCCATTGGTGTCCGCTGCGATGGACACGGTGACCGAGGCTCGCTTGGCCATTGCGATTGCGCAAGAGGGCGGCATCGGCATCGTGCACAAGAACCTGAGCGTGAAGCAGCAGGCAGCAGAGGTGGCGCGAGTCAAGCGATACGAGTCCGGCATCTTGCGTGATCCCATCACGATCACGCCCGACACCCCTGTGCGCCAGGTCGTCGAACTGTCGCGACAGCATGGCGTGTCAGGCTTCCCGGTGCTCGAAGGCAACCGAGTGGTCGGCATCGTCACCAACCGGGATCTGCGCTTTGAGACCCGGCTTGAAGCGCCGGTGCGCGAGATCATGACGCCGCGCGAACGTCTGGTCACCGTCGATGAGCGCGCCACGCTGGAAGACGGCAAGGCGCTGATGCACCTGCACAAGCTCGAGCGCGTGCTGGTGGTCAATGCGGCGGGTGAATTGCGCGGCCTGATGACGGTGAAGGACATCACCAAGCAGACCAGTTTCCCGAACGCCGCGCGCGACGCACAAGGCAAGTTGCGCGTCGGTGCCGCGGTCGGCGTTGGCGAGGGCACGGAGGAGCGCGTCGATGCGCTGGTGCGCGCTGGCGTCGATGCCATCGTGGTCGATACCGCCCACGGGCACAGCGCCGGCGTGATCGAGCGGGTGCGCTGGGTGAAGCAGCACTACCCGACTGTCGATGTGATCGGCGGCAACATCGCCACCGGTTCGGCGGCGCTCGCGCTGGTCGAAGCCGGCGCTGACGGCGTGAAGGTGGGCATTGGCCCCGGCTCGATCTGCACGACCCGCATCGTTGCCGGTGTCGGCGTGCCGCAGATCACTGCGATCGACAACGTCGCCAAGGCGCTGTCTGGCAGTGGCGTGCCGCTGATCGCCGACGGCGGCATCCGCTATTCCGGCGACATCGCCAAGGCGCTTGCCGCGGGCGCACACACGGTGATGATGGGTGGCATGTTTGCCGGCACCGAAGAGGCGCCTGGCGAGATCGTTCTGTTCCAGGGACGCAGCTACAAGAGCTACCGAGGCATGGGCAGCATCGGTGCGATGCAGCAGGGCAGTGCCGACCGTTACTTCCAGGACAACACCGGCGCCAACCCTAACGCCGACAAGCTGGTGCCCGAAGGCATTGAAGGCCGTGTGCC
>CANHOE010000203.1 GCA_947462175.1 Burkholderiales bacterium
CGTCACGTCGTTCTGCGTGTTCCAGGCGTGGGCCTGTCGAAGGATCGACTCGGCCAGCTCGCTCGTCTGGGCGTCAACTGCTTTGCTCAAATAGATCAGCCGGATGTTCATCGCATAAAAGCATAACCAATGCGAGGTGAGAGCTCGGGAGGGGAGTGGAGGGTCAGCAGCTGCGGGATCTCCTGCGTAAGCCCCTATTCGCGATAGGTGTCAGGTCACATTCGTGACCGTCAGTGATACTCCCGCTCGCTTGGATGTCGGCAGTGCCGCGCCGAGCATGCGAATCTCAACCTGTCTGGGTTGATTACCTACACCACTTCCTAGGACATCACCCTAGACACGCAGAGGAATTCTAGATAAATGTCTGAACTGAAACTCAACAAGATCACATCCCAGAAGGGGATTCCGATCGCTGAAGCAACCCGGCTTGTCGCCGATCTCGGCTGGCAGCCCAGCTACGTTCAGGAAGCGTCGACCTTCCCTACCGACTACAAGATCGGCAAAGCCCCGCGCGATCCGATGAAGCAAGTGCTGCGTTCTTACTTCCCGATGCAGGAAGAAAAGGACAGCCGTGTTTACGCCGCTCTTGATGCCGCACTTCGCGGTGACATGTTCCGCAACATCAAGCCGCGCTGGATCGAGTGGATGAAGTTGTTCCTGGCCATCATTCCTTTCCCGGAAATTTCGGCTGCCCGCTCGATGGCGATGGTTGCTCGCCTGGCCCCAGGTGAAGAGCTGCGTACCGGCTTCACGATGCAGATGATTGACGAATTCCGCCATTCCACGATTCAGATGCACCTGAAGAAGTGGTACATGGAAAACTACATCGACCCGGCTGGTTTCGACATCACCGAAAAAGCTTTTGGTCAGTGCTACGCCACGACCATCGGCCGCCAATTGGGCGAAGGCTTCCTCACGGGTGACGCCATCACTGCAGGCAACATCTACCTGTCTGTTGTGTCCGAAACGAGCTTCAGCAACACGCTGTTCGTGGCCGCAGTATCGGAAGCCGTCCGCAATGACGACTACGCGCTGTCCACCGTATTCCTGTCGGTGCAGTCGGATGAGACGCGTCACATCAGCAATGGCCACTCGCTGTTGATGTCGATCGTCAACGACCCAAGCAACCACCTGTTGCTCGAGCGTGACCTGCGTTACGCATTCTGGCAAAACCACGCCATCGTCGATGGTGTCATCGGCACCATCATCGAGTACGCCACCACCGATCGCGACGAGAACAAGGCCTCCTACTCCGAGCTGTGGCACCGCTGGATCTACGAAGACTACTATCGCAGCTCCCTGCTGCCTCTGGAGAAGTACGGCATCAAGATCCACCACGACGATGTCTCCGCTGCTTGGGACCGCATCTCCAAGAAGAACTACGTTCACAAGATGGCCCAGTTCTTCTCGGTGAACTGGCCCGTCAACTTCTGGCGCATCGAAGCCCAGACAGAGAAGGACTTCGAATGGTTCGAGCACAAGTACCCGGGCTGGTACGCGGAGTTTGGTGACTATTGGAAGTGGTATGCACGCAAGAGCATCCCTGGCCAGACCAACATGCTGTTCGACCAGGAATCGGGCTACAAGTACCCGCACCGCTGCTGGAGCTGCATGGTGCCTTGCCTGATTCGCGAAGACTTCTGCTACGACGAAGTCGAAGGCGAAGTGTTCACCTACTGCTCAGAAGTCTGCCGCTGGACCCACAAGGTCGCTTTCTCCGGCGAATATGAAGGCCGTTCGACCCCAGCAATGGGCCGTTTCAGCGGACGCCGCGAGTGGGAAGATTGCTACGACGGCTGGGACCTGGCTGACGTCATCAAGGACCTGGGCTTCGTGCGCCCTGACGGCAAGACACTGATTCAGCAGCCTCACCTGCGCTTCGACGACAAGCACATGTGGACTCTGGATCACGTGAAGGGCTTCACTCTGGGCAGCCCACTCAAGGCCTTCCGTGCGCTGACGCCGGAAGCTCGCGAGTTGGCAGCCATTGAGTACCGTAAGGGCTTCAAGATCAATCCGATCTGATAGCTGCGCGTTTTTCGTGGGATCTCCGAGGGGGAGCGGGAGCTCCTCCCTGGAGCACCGGCTCCCAACAGAAACCCGAGGTTCGGGAGGCATTCCTCGGCTGAGGCAACCAATCGGGTGCACGCAGGGATGCCTCATCTGCGGTGCGGGGCTTCAAAGACCACGTCCGGAACCGGAGCTGACTACATCGTCGCGTTTCAAACTCACATTGCCGGCATCGCGCAACGCAACGGCGCAGCACAACTTGGCAAGTTGCCCAGCCCAGATCGCCTCCGCAAAGCTCCCTGAAAGGCCAGGGTGCGCGCACGCTCTGATGTACCTGCTGCGTCCCGGAACGAGTTCTCTCTTGGCGCGTACGGTATTGACGCGGGCACAAAACAAACGGGACGACCACACAACTGCCCGTCATGGGCGACGGTTGTAGGCCCTACTTGACCGCCCAGCCGACGACGGCCGCGGGATCGCAGAGACCGTCGCCATTTGCGAGTACCTCGAGGATTTGCATCCCACGCCGGCGCCACCGTCGTCGGGCGAGCTGAGGCGCGCATGACCCTGCGACGCCTCGAGCTCAACGCCTGCGAGTATCTGTACAACGCCTTTTGATGCGGTAACCGCCTCACGATCGCCGACCTGGTGCCGTACTGCTGCGTGGACTTCTGAGCGCCGGCGGGCTTCAAGACCCCGTTGAACTGGTTGTCCGCCAAACGTAAAACGCTGCCCGACGGGTGGCGCTTTTCATGGCGGCAGGTGCGGTGGCTGCGCGTTCACGGGTAGACGTGTGACGATCGGAAGTCCTTGACGAGAACGCTGGTCTGCGTTTAGATTCCCAATAGGCAGTAATTTGTGTAAATCGAGCGTCGCGTAATTGCGTCTCCCACGAAAGTTTTTAGCCATGATCAGCAGCATCTACATCAGCCAAGCAGTTGGAGAGCCCTCCGAAGACGATCTCTTTGACTTGCTGGAGCAATGTCGTCGAAACAATGTGAAAAAAGGCCTGTCCGGGATGTTGATGTACGGCGGCGGCAACTATCTACAGTGCCTCGAGGGTGAGCCTGCCGATGTCGATGAACTTCTCAAGACGATCGACGCAGACCCGCGCCACACGGCGATCAAGATTCTTCGCCGCGTTCAGATCACTTCTCGCCAGTTCACCGACTGGAGCATGGGTTTCGAGCATGTCACCGAAAAGTCTTTCGCTGACATCGCCGGCTTGAGCCACCTGGGGCTCGGCGCCTACAACCCGGAGTACCTCGAAAGCAACCCTGAAATGATCGACACCCTTCTGCGCTGGGCCGCCCGATCAAAGGTTTAAGCGCCATCTTCAATGTCGCTTGGGGGGGGGGCTGAGGATCAGGCCGCAGCAGCAAGAATGACCAAGGCTTGAACTGTCTGCGCCTAGGCTGTCTTTGAACTCAGGCACCTGGCACCCCGGCGAGCAAGGGCTGGACGAAAGCGAACCAGCCTCCCACCAGGTAAATCACCACGCTGAATCCGTAGACGCGTCTAGCGACCTTGCGTGTCCGGAGGCATGCACTTCGCATCGCCGGATCGGTAGGGCAAGGCGCGTTTCGGTTGCGCCACTGCAAGGCACCGCTCACAGCCATCGCGAGACCCGCGAACACGAAGAGCGCCTCCTTGTGCTCACTCATCCAGACCACCTGCGGGAAGACAGACACCAGCGATGAGAGTGCGGCTCCCGCACCCAGCGCCACCAGCAGCGCTGGCAGGGCGCAGCACACCAGCGTGCTGGAGCTCGCGAACAGACTGAACACCGAGCCCCACAGGCTCTTCCGCAATTCGACGACACCGTCCGCGCTCACTTCCCGCCCTTCATGTCCGCCTTGATCTCGGCGGCGGATTGCTGCACTGTCTCCAGCTTGATCACGTCGTATCCGGCATCGATGATTTCGGCGGTGATCGCCTTGGCATCGAGCGTCTGCCCGTCCTTGGCCTCCACGGCCACCACCTTCTGCTTCAAATCGACATAAACGGCCTGCGTTGCGGGCAACTTGGACAGCCGCTTCTCGATGCCCTGCGCGCAGAACGCGCAGACCATGCCGTTGACGGTTGCCTTGACGCTCGTTGCGGCAAATGAAGAAGCCGCCATCGCGGCCAGGGTGAGAGCAAGCAGGGATCGGGACATGCAGTTCATGGGGATTCCTTCAAAAGACATACATGAAGTTCGCGCGCGCTTGACGGGAGTTGTTCACCCCGAGCTCGACGAAGTAGCGGTTGTGGATGAGGCGCAGCATGGGCGTGATCTCGGTCTTGTCCGAGAGGCCTCGCACGCGCCGTGCTTCAAGCACCAGCCAGGGCTGCGTCTGGTCGTAGTCGACCTCGTAGAACGAGAATCCGACGCGTACCGATCCAAAGTCGTGATTCAGGCCATTCGCGCGGTACAGGCGCGCGGAGGCTGCAACATAGACGCGCGTGGTCTCGAAGTCGACCTGGAGGCCGGGGGTGTAGGCCAGTCTCGAGCCCGAGAAGCCGCTGCCTTGGATCGTTCCGACGCCAGCGAAGAGCCAGACGTTCGCTTGCGCATGTTCAAGGTTCCAGCGTTGCAGCAGCCGTGTGTAGTTCAGCTCGACCAGCGTGCGCGACTTGCTCTTGTCGTCAGAGCGCATATCGATGCCACCCAAGCCGACGGCATCGCGCGCTGTGAACGCGTAGTTGACCCAAGACTCTCGCCAGTTCCGGCTGAAGTCGCCCATGGTCATCACGCTGTCCTTGAATCCCATCGGGGCGGCGTTCGCCGCGCCAAGGCAGAGCGCCAGGGTTATTGAAACAGCGGACCGCTTCATCGCTGAACCTCAATGGCGCGTGCGACGGCTTTGCTGTCGTGATCAAGCACGTTGACGCGCGCCTGGTCATGGAGCATCAGCGGCGCGAGCACGGCCGCAGTCAAGGAAGCTAGCGTCATGAAATCTCCAGCAGCGGCCCTGAGCGGACCACGGTTCAAGTCACCGCCGCGAACTGCGGACGGACTGATGCATGGAGATCAGAAGATGGGTGGCCGGAGGTTCGGTGTAGGTGTGGCACTCATGAAGTCGACGTCGCCCAATGGCGGACTGACGTCTGCCGCGACGGCGACCACTTCGATCATGCTGCCCACCGCCTCTGCCATCGGGACGCAGAGATCGCAGGAGGTGCATCCATCAATGCCGGATGGCGCCTCGGACGACGGATCTGCCTTGGCAAGCATTGGACAGTCAACCGGCATCGCGCTGGCTGCAATAGGCGAGAGGCTGCTCGTCGCCATCTGCACGCTCATCAGATCGCCCGCCCAACCGCGAAGCGGGAGCAGGGCGATCAGGAGCATCACGAACAGGCGATTC
>CANHOE010000204.1 GCA_947462175.1 Burkholderiales bacterium
AGGCTGCGCAACTTCGCGCTGCGCGGGTCGAGTCGGGCCACATGCAAGCCGGCACACAGCGCACGCAGGGTGTCGATGTACGGCTCATCAGCCGGGTCGTCGATGAAGGTACCGAGAAACACCCTGTGCTGTGACACCAGATGCTTTAGCAGGTGGTACGAACGAACCTTGTCGCCCTTGTTGGGCGGGTACGGCATGCGATGCACCAGGTAGAGCAGGTCCACCGCGCTCAGCCCAGGTTGCGCACGACATAGGGCCCGAGCCAGTTGGCCATGCCGATAGGCATGCGTCGCCACGCTTCGATCATCAGGCGGAACTTCGCGTTGGCCGGGTTGTTCTGCGGCACCGCATCGCGCTTGTAGAGGCAGTACTCATAGTGCAGAGGAGCCGGCTCGAAGCCCCAGTTTTTCTTGAACGCGAAAGAGCCCGTTCCCTGCTTGCTGCGGCCATAGTCGAACACCTTCAGCCCGCGCGCGCAGGACAGACGCATCAGCTCCCAATACTTGAAATCGTTGGCGGCCAGGTCGCGCGCCGATTCGTCGTCACCGGCGTAGTACGGCAGCACCTCGTCTCGGAAATAGAAACTCAGCACGCCGCTCAAGGTCCGACCATCGGGCCCACTGACGATCAGCACCTCACAGTCGCCGCCAAACTGCGCCTGCAAGGCCTCGAAGTAGCGCTTGGGAAGCGCTGGCGTGCCGTGGCGATGGACGTTGTCGGCGTACAGCGCAAAGAAGCGATCAACCCCCGGATCGATCTCGCTGCGCAGACCGTTCTTGATGCCCTTGCGCACCATCGCGCGCTGCTTGCGCGGAATGGCCAGCATGTTGGCCTCTTCTTCGGGCAGGATGGCCTTGCGGAAGGTGACGTACAGGTCCTGGCGTGGCCAGTCTTCGTGGCGCGCATCGACGTGGCGCAGTTCAAGGTGATCGACGCCCAGACGCTGCGCGATGCGCTGAGCCTCGGCTTCCAGCGCGCTGGCGGCATCGGCATTCATTGCGGCCACCCCACCGTACACCGCGAAAGGAAGGCTGACCAGCGAGTTGCCGAACAGCATCGACTTCACATGCGCCAGCGGCAGCACACCTTCGATGCGGCCGTCGTTTTCGGCATACAGGAAGTAGGTGTCATGGCGAAACACGCCATTCATGATGGCTTGCCACCCGGCGCGATGAAAAAACGTGGCGGTCGGGCAGGCCAGCACGAACGCATCCCAGCGTTGTGCAGTGGCGGTGTCGTTCAATGCGAGGGTGTTTACGCGGGGCACGGCGAGGCAGAGGAGGCGTGATGCGGGGGCAGTGGGGGCTGGCGATCAAGAAAGAGATGATCCATCCGACCCCATTGAAAATCTCGCAGCAGGCACTCCAGCCGATGCTCCATCCGTTCAATGTTCACGTAATGACGGAATCGTGTCTTGCCATCAATGCCGGCGATGCGCGGCTGATCCGCATCGATCTCCCACGGGTGGAAATAGAAGATCGCCGATTGCTGATCCCGCGCCTGCACCTGGCGCAACATCCAGCGAGACAACGCATACGGCAGCAGCCTGAAATAGCCACCGCCACTGGAAGGTAGGTTGCGACCGAACAGCCGCAGCGTGGTGATCGGGACTTCGATCAGGGTGTCGTTGACGCGGTGCGCGAAGCGCGGTGCATCGGGCATGCCGTAATGGTCGTGCGCGATGGGGTAAATGCTGGAGCTGTAGCGGTAGCCGGCACGCGCCAAGCAGTCGAAGGCCCACAGATTGCCGGTGCCGATCGAAAAGCTCGGGGCGCGGTAGCCAGTGACAGCCACACCGCACAGGTCTTCGAGGATCTGCTTGGCGCTTTCGATGTCGGCGGTGAACTCGGCCTCGGTCAGATCACTGGCGCGCTGGTGGCCGTAGCCGTGGCTGGCCACTTCATGCCCTGCATCGGCGATGCGGCGCACCAGTTGTGGATAGCGCTGCGCGATCCAGCCGAGGGTGAAGAAAGTGGCCTGCGTGTCGTGGCGGTCCAGCAGCGCCAGGATGCGATCCACGTTGCGTTCGACCCGACATTCGCGTTGGTCCCAATCGTTGCGGGCGATGTAGGGCGCAAAAGCAGAGACCTGAAAGTAGTCCTCGACATCGATCGTCAGGGCGTTGCGTAGCGGTGCGCCCTGGCTCACGGCGGGCGAGCTCATCAAGACTCCCCAGCGCGCGGCAACCACCGCCACAGATCGCTGGCGATGCGATCGGCGGCGTGGCCGTCCCACAGCTCCGGTACGCGGCCTCGCTTGCCTTGGCCGTCCAGTATCTCGGAGACGCCTTTCAGAATGGCCAGCCGATCGGTGCCGACAAGGGTGTTGGTGCCTTGCTCAATGGTGATCGGACGCTCGGTGTTCGGGCGCAGCGTCAGACAAGGTACACCGAGGGCAGTTGTCTCTTCCTGCAGGCCGCCCGAATCGGTCAGAACCACGGTGGCGCCAGCCATCAGGCCGAGCATCTCCAGATAGCCTTGTGGCGGAAGCACCAGCAAGCGGGCCGGGTCGATGAGCTCAGGAGCCTCCAGCTTGTCGATCTGGCTGCGCGTGCGTGGGTGCATCGCGAAGATCAGAGGCAGTCGCGCCGACACCTCACCCAGCACGGCCAGCAAGGCGCGCAGCGTGATTGGATCGTCCACATTGGAAGGACGGTGCAGCGTCACCACGCCGTAGCCATTGGGATGTTCGAGCACTGCGGGGTCGATGCCGTGGGCACGCAGTGTCGCGGCGGCGTTGTGCGCATGTTGGCGATGAGCGTGCAGCGAATCGATCATCACGTTGCCGCAGAAGCTGACCCGCTCCGCCGAGATGCCTTCTGCCAACAGATTGTTCAGCGCACTGCGCTCGGTGGTGTACAGCCGATCGGCCAGCTGGTCGGTGACGACGCGGTTGATCTCTTCGGGCATCTGGCGGTCATAGCTGCGCAGGCCCGCCTCGACATGCGCCACCGGGATGCCCTTCTTGACGGCGACGAGCGTGCAGGCAAGCGTGGAGTTCACATCGCCCACCACCAACACGCAGGACGGTCGGTAGGTATCCAGTGCAGGCTCGAATCGACGCATGACCTCGGCGGTCTGCACCGCATGGCTGCCCGATCCGACATCGAGATTCAGATCTGGCAGCGGCAGGCCGAGGTCGGTGAAGAGCTGCCCGCTCATGCCTTGGTCGTAATGCTGCCCGGTGTGCACCAGCAGCGAGGGCAACGGTGGGACGTGATTTGCCAATGCGCGCAGGATCGGCGCCATCTTCATGAAGTTCGGCCGGGCACCGACCACGCACATCACCGGAGCGATGGCGACTTCAGGATGCCGTTCACTCATGTGCTGCTTTCGTCCGAGGTCGTCTTGACCGCGCCGACCAGCTTTTGCAAGAGGCCGATGAGTTGCACGTTCTGTCGTTCCAGCCTCAGAAGGCTGCGCTCCACGCGCTGCAGTTGATCGAGCTTCTGCTCGGCCATCAGGCTCGCGAGCTGCCCCGACATCTGGACCGAAGCCTCCGGAGCCAGACTGATCTTGGACAGATCGATGTCGGGGATCAGTTCCGAGTGCCCGGCATGCAAGGCGGAGCCCACGGGCTCGAACGGCTTGGATGGAACGGCTGCCTCTTCGGTGGTCTCCTGAACCACTTCGTCGACGTCGGCGCGGGTCAGGTGGGTTTTCTCGGCCAAGAAGCCGAGCAAAAGCAGACGATCGCACAGGGAATTGATGCGTCGCGGGATCCCGCGCGTGGCCTTGAAAATGGCGTTGAAGGCCGCAGGCTCGAAGCTGGGCTTGCCGTTGGAGCCAGCACAAGTGAGGCGGTGCTCGATGTAGCGCTGCGTTTCCTCGGCATCCAAGGGGCCAATGTGGCAGGTGGCCGCGACACGCTGACGAAACTGCTCCATCTCCGGGCGCTGAAGGATTTCGCGGAACTCGGGCTGGCCGACCATGAAACTTTGCAACAATGCCTGATTGCCGAACTGGAAGTTCGACAACATGCGCAACTCTTCAACCGCCTGCGCGGTCAGGTTTTGCGCCTCATCGACGATGAGCAGACAGCGCTTGCCCTGGCTTGTCTGATTGACCAGAAACGCCTCCAGCGTGATCAGCAACTGAGCCTTCGACACGTCCTTGACGTGGAAGCCGAACGCCGCGCCGACCATGCGCAGCGTGTCTTCGGCACCGAGCTGCGTAGTGACGAGGTGGCCGATCACGACATCGCTGCCATGCAGGCTGTCGATCAGGGTGCGCAGGATCGTTGTCTTGCCGGCGCCGATCTCGCCAGTGATGACCACGAATCCCTCGTGCCGCGACACGCCGTATTCAAGATAGGCCTTCGCGCGGCTGTGCTGCTTGCTGCCGAAATAGAAGCTGGGGTCGGGATTGAGCTGGAACGGCTTGCTCGTCAGACCGTAGAACGCCTCATACATGGTTAGAACTGCACCTTCAGATTGGCCACGATGGCGCTTTCGGTGTAGGGGTCGATATCGCTGCGAAACAAGGTTCGGCGCGCAGATACCGACAGGTCGACCTTCTGGCTCAGACGCGTCGTGTAGGTGGTCGACAAAGAACGCAGACGCGTCGTTCGGTCGTCCACGGTGGAGCTGTTCCTGTTCAGCGAAAGATCTGCGCTGAGCGCCGACAACGGCGTCAGGCGATGCGACAGGTTCATGCCAAAGCCTGTTGAATGCAGGTTGCGGCCATTCGACAAGTCGCCAGCATTCGTCGCGGTCTGGTCGGCAGAACGTGCGTCGTTGCGGGAGGTCGACAGCAGCAAGGTGGTGCGCAGGCCGATCAGCGCCAGCGACAGGTTCTGTCTACGCTGGATGGATGCGGCATTGGTGAGAAAGCCGCCATTGACGAGCGTGCTGCCTGTCAGGCCGTTGTTCTGCAGGAAGGCATTGACCAATGCAGTGCGCTGAGCCGGATCGGGCGCAATGGAGGCGAACTGCGCATACAAGAGGTCGAACACACTGAGCGGCGAATTAGTCCCGTTCGCACCGGCAGTCGTGTTGACGTCCTGGCCATCGACAAAGGTCCAGACCGTGCGGGGTGTGCGGTGCTCGAAGCGGATGCTGTAGGCGTTGCCAAAGAATCGGTGTTCGCGCGTCACCTCCAGCAGGGTACGCTCCGACGGCCTCCAGGTGAAGCCGCCACTCCAGTTCGTGGAACTTTGCTGGCTGGAAAACTGGTAATCGTTGCGCTCTCTGCCGGCGCCTGCCGAAAGCTGGAACTCCGGGGTGACAGCGAAGGTCAGTCGGCCATTGAAACGTGTGGAGCCCTGGCTACCTTGGTTGCCAAATTCCGAGCTCCGCCGCGATGCGTCCAGCGACCAACCCAGGCGCGAAAACAGCGC
>CANHOE010000205.1 GCA_947462175.1 Burkholderiales bacterium
CGACCGAAGCCGCTTCGAGGCCGTCGAAGCGCCGTGTGTAGTCCAGCACGGCCGCATCGCCGCGCTGCTGCACGTCGGCCAGGATCGAGGCCACGCGCTCCTCGATGGCGCCATCGGTCTCGGCCGACCAATGCAAGACGCGCTCGAACTCGGCCGCGAAGTCGGCGGCCGACGTGTCCAGGTGACGGATGCGGATGGTCATCGCGGTACGGCTCAGTCTCGAATGGCCGACGCAAACGCGTCGATGATCGCGCGGATCGGCTCGCGCTTGAGCTTCAGCGCGGCCTGGTTGACGACCAGACGCGCCGAGATATTCATGATCTCCTCGACCTCGACCAGATGGTTGGCCTTCAGCGTGTTACCGCTGGACACCAGATCGACGATGGCATCAGCGAGGCCCGTCAGCGGCGCCAGCTCCATCGAGCCGTAGAGTTTGATCACATCGACGTGCACGCCCTTGTCCGAAAAATGCTGGCGCGCAGTCAGGGTGTACTTGGTCGCCACGCGGATGCGAGAGCCCTGCTTCACCGCATTGGCATAGTCGAAATCGGCGCGGGTCGCCACGCTCATGCGGCACTTGGCGATGCGCAGATCCAACGGCTGGTACAGCCCTGAGCCGCCGTGTTCGATCAGCGTGTCCTTGCCGGTGACGCCCAAATCGGCGCCGCCGTATTGCACATAGGTCGGCACATCGCTGGCACGCACCAGCACCACGCGCACATCGGGCCGGTTGGTGCCAATGATCAGCTTGCGCGATTTCTCCGGGTCTTCAGAGACCTCGATGCCAGCCGCTCGGAGCAGCGGCAAGGTCTCCTCGAAGATGCGTCCCTTGGACAAGGCGAGCGTGATCATTGAACGGTACCGCCGGGCTGCCCCAAGGGCCGGACATCCCCCTCGGGGGGCAGGAGCGCAGCGACGTGGGGGCTCATTGGACGCGCTCGATGTCGGCACCCATGCCGCGCAGCTTGGCTTCCATCTGGTCGTAGCCGCGATCGAGGTGGTAGATGCGATCGACGCAGGTTTCGCCTTCCGCCACCAGCCCCGCAATCACCAGGCTGGCAGAGGCGCGGAGATCGGTCGCCATCACCGTGGCGCCGGAGAGCTTGGGCACACCGTGCACAACGGCCAGATGGCCATCCACCTCGATGCGCGCGCCCAGCCGCACCATTTCATTGACATGCATGAAGCGGTTCTCGAAGATGGTCTCGGTGACCTTGGCGGTGCCGTCGGCGATGCAGTTCAGCGCCATGAACTGCGCCTGCATGTCGGTCGGGAAGGCCGGGTACTCGCTGGTGCGAAAGCTCACCGCGGTCGGGCGCTGCCGGCTGCGCACACGGATCCAGTCGTCGCCGGATTCGATCGAAACCCCCGCCTCGCGCAGTTTCTCGATGACCGCGTCGAGGTGATCGGCGCGCGCGCGGCGAAGTACGACATCACCACCCGTGGCAGCCACCGCGCACAGGAAGGTGCCCGCTTCGATGCGGTCGGGCACGATGCGGTGGCTCGTTGTGCCCACCAATCCGTTCAGGCGCTCGACGCCCTGCACGCGAATGCGGCGCGTGCCATGGCCCTCGATGCGCGCGCCCATGGCGATCAGCATGTCGGCCAGGTCGACCACTTCGGGCTCCTGCGCCGCGTTCTCGAGCACCGTCTCGCCATCGGCCAGCGTCGCAGCCATCAGCAGGTTTTCGGTGCCGGTCACGGTGACCATGTCGGTGGTGATCTTGGTGCCGCGCAAGCGTTGTGAGTGCGTGCCGGAGGCCTCTGGTGCCTTCGCGATGATGTAGCCGTGCTCCACCGTGATCTGCGCGCCCATGGCCTGCAAGCCCTTGATGTGCTGATCGACCGGCCGCGAGCCGATCGCGCAACCACCGGGCAGTGACACCCTCGCCTGACCAAAGCGCGCCAGCAGTGGGCCCAGCACCAGGATCGAGGCCCGCATGGTCTTGACCAGGTCGTACGGCGCTTCCGGCAAGGTCACGGTAGACGTGTCGAGCACAACCGTGTCCGGCTGCGCCTCGCTGCGCTCGGCCCTGGCGCCCATGTTGCGCAGCAACTTCAGCGTCGTGTTGACGTCCTGCAGGCGCGGCACATTGGTCAGCGTCACCAGCTCGGGCGTCAGCAAGGCAGCGCAGAGCTCGGGCAGCGCCGCGTTCTTGGCGCCCGAGATCGTGACCTCGCCTTCCAGAGGCCGTCCGCCGCGAATCAGAAGTTTGTCCATGAGCGTGGGGCCGACATCTGCACCGCCATCAAGCCTGCGGTCGCAGACTCAACAGCCGCAGCACGTGCCGCGGCGACTTTCAGTGATGTTGCAGAGGGGCTTTATCCGGGCTGACGGCCCACTCGGCTGGAGTCAGCGTCTTCATCGACAGGGCGTGGATCTCGGCGCGCATCTTGTCGCCCAGCGCCTGGTAGACCATCTGGTGGCGCTTGATCCGGCTGACGCCGTCGAACGCGGCGCAGACGATGGTGGCGAAGAAGTGCTGGCCGTCGCCCTGCACCTCCAGATGCTCGCAGTTCAGGCCTTGCGCAATGAAGCGCTGCACGTCGTTTGGCGTCGGTTCAGACATTGCCGAATTATCGCTCAGGCCACTCAATAGCGGATCTTGTAGCCGACACGCAGCAGACGAAGGCACAAGCCGCAGACAACGAGGAGGCCTGCCGCGACCACGCCCAGGCTGACCCACGGCGACACATCGCTCACACCAAAGAAGCCGAATCGAAAGCCATCGACAACGTAGAAAAACGGGTTCAAGTGGCTGGCGACCTGCCATGGCGTCGGCAGACTGGCGACCGAATAGAACACGCCGGAGAGGAACGTCATCGGCATGATGACGAAGTTCTGGAAGGTGGCGATCTGGTCGAATTTCTCCGCCCACAGGCCGGCGATCAAGCCCAGCGCGCCCATCAGCACTGCGCCGATCAGAGTGAAAACGCCAATCCATACCGGCTGCGCGAGGTGCAGTGGTGCAAACCAGATCGTCACCGCCAGCACCCCGGCACCGACGGCAACGCCACGCACCACAGACGCGCCAACGTAGGCCACAAACCAGGCCCAGTGCGACAGCGGCGTGACCAGCAGAAACACCAGGTTCCCGCTGATCTTGCTCTGGATCAGCGACGAACTGCTGTTGGCGAAGGCGTTCTGGAGCACGCTCATCATCACAAGGCCCGGCACCAGAAAGCTGGTGTAACCAATGCCTTCGAAGGGCTGCACCTTGTCGCCCAGTGCGTGGCCGAAGATCAAGAGGTACAGCACCGCCGTGAGCACCGGCGCAGCCACCGTCTGGAAGCTGACCTTCCAGAAGCGCAGCACCTCCTTGTAAAACAGCGTGCGGGCACCGGATAGCAGGCGCATCGCAGGGGGAGCGGCCAGTGGCGTCATACAGACACCGGCATCGGCAACTGCGACAGTCCGTGTTCAGGCACGCCGTGCATGATTTCAAGGAACACGTCTTCCAGGTCGGCGCGACCGATCTCCAGGTCTTCCGGCTGCCCCCCGGCCGCGCGCAAGGTCGCGAGTACGGATTCCACCTCGGCCGCATTGCGCGTCTTGATTTGCACGATGCGGCCCGTGACCCGCGCGTTCGCCTGCAGCGTGAGAGGCAGCGGCGTATCGAGCTTGAAGCGCAGCATGGTGCTGGCACGGCCGGCCAGCAAGGCCGATGTGCGGTCGAGCGCCACCACGCGGCCGTGCTTGAGCATCGCCAATCGGCCGCACAGCGCTTCCGCCTCTTCCAGATAGTGCGTGGTCAGCAGCACGGTGTGACCTTCCTTGTTCAGCCGTGCAATGAACTGCCACAAGGTCTGGCGCAACTCGACATCGACCCCCGCAGTGGGCTCGTCGAGCACGATCACCGGAGGGCGGTGCACCAGCGCCTGCGCAACCAGCACGCGGCGCTTCATGCCGCCCGAGAGCTGTCGGGTGTTCGCATCGGCTTTGTCGGCGAGGCCGAGGTTCTCGAGCAGTTCGTCGATCCAGGCGTCGTTGGCGCGGGGATCGGCGCGCGCGCCGAAGTAACCACTTTGAATCTGCAAGGTCTCGCGCACCGTGAAGAACGGGTCGAACACCAGTTCCTGCGGCACGATGCCGAGACTTCGGCGGGCAGCGGCGTAGTCGGTCACCACATCGTGGCCATGCACCAGCACCTGACCGGAGCTCGCCCTGGACAGCCCGGCGAGGACGCTGATCAGTGTGGTCTTGCCAGCACCGTTGGGACCCAACAGGCCGAAGAATTCGCCGGCCGCAATGTCAAAGGAGACATCATCCAGCGCATGCACACTGCCTCGGGCGCTGCTGTAGTGCTTGCTGACGCTGCGAAAGGAGACAGCGGGGTTGGCAGCGCCGGGATCGGAAACGTGCATGGAGCGCAAGATTGTAGGCAGTGCCACCGCCTCACGCAGGCGCGGTGTCCGCGTCCTTCGGTCACTGCCTCGATTCAGGGCAGATGCCGTTGGACACGCGCCGACTTGGTGCTAACTTGGTCGACAGTCCGACTGCAACGAAAGCAGATGCCATGGCGACTCTCGTCAAGAAGACAGGCCGCACCTCCGAGCGCATCCTCGACGTGACGCTGGAGCTCTTCAATCGCTTCGGCGAGCCGAATGTGTCGACCACGCTGATCTCGGCCGAACTGAACATCAGCACTGGCAATCTGTATTACCACTATCCCGCGAAGGACCTGCTGGTCGATCGGCTGGTCGATCGCTTCGAAACGGCACTCAACGCCTTGCTGAAAGCAGCCGACGACGTGCACGATGTCGAGGACGCCTGGCTCTTCTTCCACATGCTGTTCGAGCTGATTTGGCAGTACCGATTCCTGTACCGCGACCTGAACGACCTCCTCAGCAAGAACCGGCGGATCGAAACCCATTTCCAGTACGTGCTCGAGGAAAAAACGCAGGCGGTACAGCGGGTGCTGGCCGGTCTGGCCCGCGGCCAAGCGATCCGCTTGACGGCGCCAGAGGCCGAATCGGTAGCGACTGCGATGGTCGTGGTGTCAACCTACTGGCTCAGCTACGAGTACGTGCGCGATCCGCGACACGCACTGGAGCCCGAGAACGCTGGCGCGGCGTTGCTGCGTGGGGCTTCCCACGTGCTGAGTCTGCTGGCGCCTTACTTTGAGCCGGCGCAGAAGCAACACCTGCTGCGTCTGGCACAGGCCTATTCAAAGCCAACCTCACACCCGAGCCCAACACCGCGTGCTTCTGCAGCACCGGCGGCGACCACCCGCAGCCGCATCGCGCAGCAGGGAAGCTGACAAGGCCTCTCCAGCTCAGTCGCTCGCTTCGTCCGCATGGCCGCTGGATGCAGCCACGGCCTTGGCGATCGCGGTA
>CANHOE010000206.1 GCA_947462175.1 Burkholderiales bacterium
CGCAGGGGTGACCGTCCAGACGACGTGATAGCCGACGTAGATCGCCAGCACGAAGATGATCAGGTTGGTGATCGTCGGCGAGATGATGTCCATGGGGTGTCGTTCCGTTTACTTTCTCTTGACCTCGCCCGCCTGAGTCATCAGGCAGGCGGCAACGATGTCGTCGTCCATCGGCACGTTGAAGGTGCCCTCTTTGGTGATCACCAGCTTCAGGAAATCGATGACGTTGCGCGCATACAGCGCCGACGCATCGGCGGCGACCAGCGCCGGCAGGTTGGTTTCACCCACGATGGTGACGCCATGCTTGAGCACCGTCTTGTCGGCCTCCGACAACGGGCAGTTGCCGCCACCGTTCGGGCCTTTGCCGGCCGCGATGTCGACGATCACCGAACCTGGCTTCATCGCCTTGACCATGTCTTCGGTGATCAGCGTGGGTGCGGCGCGTCCAGGGATCAAGGCCGTGGAGATGACGATGTCAGCGGCGGCCACCCGCTTGGCCACTTCGACCTTCTGGCGGTCCAGCCAGCTCTGCGGCATCGGCTTCGCGTAGCCACCGACGCCGACCGCCGCCTCCTTTTCTTCCGGCGTGTCGTAGGACACCTCGATGAACTTGGCACCCAGCGATTCGACCTGTTCCTTCACACTGGGCCGCACGTCGCTGGCTTCGATCACCGCGCCCAACCGCTTGGCCGTGGCAATCGCCTGCAAGCCAGCCACGCCCACACCCAGGATCACCACCCGGGCGGCTTTCACCGTGCCGGCCGCTGTCATCAGCATCGGAAAGAAGCGCTGGTACTTGTCTGCGGCGATCATCACCGCCTTGTAGCCAGCGATGTTGGCCTGCGAACTCAACACGTCCATGCTTTGCGCGCGGGTGGTGCGCGGTGCGGCCTCCAGCGCGAAACTGGTGAGACCCGCCGCCGCCAGCCGTTGCAGGCCCTCGGCATCGAACGGGTTGAGCATGCCGACCAGCGCCGCGCCGGATTTGAGGAGCGGCCACTCGGGCTCGCTGGGCGCGCGCACCTTCAGCACCAGTTCGCAGCCGAAAGCGCCCGCCGCGTCGGTGATCTCGGCCCCGGCAGCGGTGTAGGCCTCGTCGGTGGCGCTGGCGGCCACACCCGCACCCGACTGGATGCGCAGCGTATGTCCCAGGGCCTTCAGCTTCTTGGCGGTTTCGGGTGTGACAGCCACCCGCGTTTCCCCTGCCGCCGTTTCGAGCGGAACGCCTATCAGCATCAATGCCTCCTCAAACCGATCGGGAGCGCCCCTGCGCCGCTCCTACAAGCCGCTATTGTCCCTAGATTACGAGGCTCTCAGCATGCTGCACACCTGCCCCATCGACTGGAGCGCGCGGCAGCAACCCCGGCCGAGGGTTGATCCCTGACTCGCCGCTACCATGAAGGTCATGAAAAAGCGCTGGAAACCCAACGTCACCGTGGCGGCAGTCATCGAAAAGGACGGTCGCTTTCTGCTGATTGAAGAGCACACCCCGGAGGGCTTGCGGCTGAACAACCCAGCCGGGCACCTCGACCCGGCCGAGTCGCCGCAGGAAGGCGCGGTGCGCGAGGTGCTGGAAGAAACCACCCGCGAGTTCACCCCGCTGGCCGTGGTCGGCATCTACCTCGGCCGCTTCCAGCGACCGGGGCGTGGCGAGGATGTCACTTACCTGCGCATTGCCTACTCCGGCACGGTTGGCGAGCCCCTGCCGGGCCGCACGCTCGACCACGGGATCGTGCGCACGCTGTGGATGACACTCGACGAAGTCCGCGCCAGCGTGGCGAGGCACCGTAGCACGATGGTGCTACGAAGCATCGAGGACCACGTCGCCGGCAAGCGGTATCCGCTGACGCTGATCACCACCGAGGCGAGCGTCTACATGCCGGATCTGGTGCCGTGAGCGCGAAGCGACGGGTGGTGGTGGGCCTCAGTGGCGGCGTGGATTCCGCGGTCAGTGCGCACCTGCTGAAGCAGCAGGGGCACGAGGTCATCGGCATCTTCATGAAGAACTGGGAGGACGACGATGACAGTGAATACTGTTCCTCCCGCCAGGACTTCCTTGACGCCGCATCGGTCGCCGACGTGCTGGGCATCGAGATCGAGCATGTCAACTTTGCCGCCGACTACAAGGACCGGGTGTTTGCCGACTTCCTGCGCGAGTACCAGGCGGGCCGCACGCCGAACCCCGATGTGCTGTGCAATGCCGAAATCAAGTTCAAGGCCTTCCTCGACCATGCGATGCGGCTTGGTGCCGAGTGCATCGCGACCGGACATTACGCACGCGTGAGGCAAGTAGCGCCGGGTCCGAGCACTGCCGATTCTGCACGGGTGGGGCAAGTGGGCAGCTCGTTTCAACTGCTCAAGGGCCTGGACCCGCTGAAGGACCAGAGTTACTTCCTGCACCGCCTGAGCCAGGCGCAGCTGTCGAAGACGCTGTTCCCGGTTGGTGAACTGCCCAAGACCGAAGTTCGGCGCATCGCCGAAGAGATCGGCCTGCCGAACGCGAAGAAGAAGGACAGCACCGGCATCTGCTTCATCGGTGAGCGGCCGTTTCGCGAGTTCCTCAACCGCTACCTGGCGCACACGCCCGGCCCGATCAAGGACGACCGCGGGCGGGTGATCGGCGAGCACGTCGGGCTGAGCTTCTACACGCTGGGTCAGCGCAAGGGCATCGGCATTGGCGGCTTGAAGGCGCGCGGCGCCGTTCGTGGTGGCAGCGATCACGCACCGTGGTTCACCGCACGCAAGGACATGGCCAGCAACACGCTGTATGCGGTGCAGGGCCACGACCATCCGTGGCTGCAGTCAGAGGCCCTGGTCACTGACGATGCCAGTTGGGTTGCTGGACAGGCGCCTTTGCCGGGCCCGCTGAAGGCCAAGACTCGCTACCGACAAGCCGATGCACCTTGCCTGCTGGAAGGCGCCACGGTGACTCACGCCTTCAGACTGTTGTTTTCGACACCGCAGTGGGCGGCCACGCCAGGACAGTCGGCGGTGTTGTACGACGGCGACATCTGTCTCGGCGGCGGCGTGATTTCGCAGGTGCAATCGGCTTTCCCATAGAGGGCCGAAAGGCCGAAAACTCGGGGGACCGACGGGCTTGCGTGAGGACCCGTCGAAGTGAATTTCCACTTGCGAGTCCGCGGCCCCATGCGCCACGCCTTCCAGATTGCGTCTTTCGTTGTGAGTTCACTCTGTGCAGTTGCCGCGCACGCGGCAACTGTCGCGGTGGTCGTCAATGATGCGGTGGGTCAACCTCTTTCGCGTGCGATGGTGTCGCTGGAGCCGCTGGCAGGCAAGCTGCCGATCAAGCCGACGCCGTTGGCCGAGGTCGCCCATATCAAGCGCCAGTTCAATCTGCAGGTCAACGTGCTGGCGATTTGGATCTTCGAGGAAGCCGCGGGGCACTGGCGAACGCTGCATGCCGGGGGCTTGATGATCACCTTGTCGGTGAACCTCTCGACTCGCGAACTGCTCGACCAGGAGCTTCTGAAGAAGTTCGATGCCTTGCTGGTCAAGCACCAGGTGCCTGCCAAAGCGCTCTGCCTGGAAATCACCGAGAGCGCGATCATGGACGACCCTCAGCGAGCTCAGGCGACGCTGGACAGGCTGAGTGCACTGGGCTTCAAGCGGTCGATCGACGACTTCGGTACCGGCTATTCATCATTGGCCTATCTCAAGCGCCTTCCTGCGGACGAGTTGAAGATCGACCAGTTGTTCGTCGGTAGCATGAAAACCGATCCCGACGACGCGAAGATCCTCCGCTCGACGATTGATCTGGCGCACAACCTGAGCCTGACTGTCGTCGCCGAAGGCGTCGAGAACGCGAAGGTGTGAGGCATGCTGCGCGATCTCAACTGTGATCAGGCGCAGGGGTATCACATGGGCAAGCCGACGCCAGCCGATGCCTTCGCCAACTGGTCGGTCGGCTGGCTGACCCAGCGACGTCCGATCGATCTGGCGTCGACATTCATGCTGCATTGAGCCGCTGTCGCGTGACCGAGGCAAGTCGCCAGAGGTGATCCTCTGCGCTCGACGAGCGCAGTGTTCAGATGACCGAACGGCCGTTCAGTCGATCAGTCGGGCTCGGCGTGCTGTCGCCGAGGGCGCGACGCGATTCCTGGAGCGCCTGGAATTCAAGATCGGCCTGCAGGCAGGCGTCGAGACCAAAGGCCGTGCCCATGTCGCCCATGTCATCGGCATCCCGAACTTTGCGCACGGCAGCCCATCGCCCCCTGAGGGCGCGCCACCACGCAATGTTCTGGACTTTTCGCACGACGACTCCCGATGACAACTGCTGCGAAGAATGGTGCCAGTGTGGCAAGACACTGACGTGACGGTGTTGGGATTTGACACAGTTATGACGTGCACTTCACAACACATGGGTCACTTCTTATCGGCATGACGCACGGAAGGAGTAGAAGGTTCCTTGCGTGAATGCGAAACCCCTCGAACAGGTGGTGTGGTGCGCATCGCACGTTTGGTCTCACGGTCCAGCGCAGATTGCGCGCCGATGGTCAGCGCCGCGCCGACCCGATCGAGCATCGCCACCCGCGCCGACGGTGGGGCGCCGTCGGGGCCGAGACGCCATTGATGCCAGTGCAGCGCGATGGGGATCGACACCTCGGGCCGCAGCGCGACCAGTGCGCCGGACGCGATCAGCGGTCGCACCTGCAACTCGGGCACCACGCCCACGCCCCAGCCCATCAGCGCGGCGCGTACACACGCCTCGGACGATGGCACGTAGCGCGCCTTCAGGCGCGCGCCGGCAATGCCGAAGGCGCTCGTCACCCATTGACGTTGCATGTCGTCCTTGCGGTTGAAGACAAGGAAGGGCACCTGACTGAAGCTCGCTTCATTGAGCCCCGAGGGTGAGCCCCTCAGCTCTTGCGCGACGAACCCCGGGCTTGCCACAGCGACATAACGCATCACGCCGAGGGGCACAACGCGGCAGCCCTTCAGGGCCTTGCTGACCGTGGTCACGCAGCCCAGCACCTCGCCCTGGCGCAGCCAATCGTGGGTGAAGTCCTGGTCGTCGACTACCAACTCCAGCGCCAGCCCGTCGTGCACCAGCGCGTCGAGCGCGGGAAGCACCCAGGTCGCGAGGCTGTCGGCATTGACGGCCACCGGCAACCGCTCGCCCACCGACGGCTGTACACCCAGCTCGCGTGACACATCGGCGCGCAGGGCCTGCAGCTGGCGGGCAAAGCGCAGCAGCACCTTGCCCGGCTCGGTCAGTCGCAGTGGCCGCGAGCGCACCACCAGCGGCTGGCCGACCTGCGCTTCCAGTGCGCGCAAGCGCTGCGACACCGCCGACTGGGTGATGGCCAGC
>CANHOE010000207.1 GCA_947462175.1 Burkholderiales bacterium
CAGGTGCTGGCCTATGTCTACCAGCTGCGTGCCGCGATGAGTGGCCGCGGCGCGATGCCAGGCGACTTGCCGGAACTGGTGGTGCCTCCGGAGCTTGATCCTCACAACGCGCCGAAGGAAAACGTCGTCGATTTGGCGTGATGCTGCCGAGGCCGCGGGGTGACCGCCTCCGCTCGTGTCCCCCGGGCCGGTTTACCGCACGGCTGATTCGAATCGAGTGGATCCGGCCCTCCTCCTTTACCTCGCTACGCCGGTCACCCCGCGCCCTCGGCCGCGGCACTGTGGTGGCAGGCGGAGGCGTCAAACCCCGCCCGCTTCGGTGATGGCAAGAGCGCTGCGGCGAGCCGCTGTGTGGAGTGAAGTAAAGGAGGAGGGCCCATCTTTTCGGGCCCGGGGGACATGAACGCAACACAGCGGCTCGCCGCAGCGCTCATGTATTGAAAGATTGAACGCAGCAGCCCGGAACTGCATGCCCTTCACCCCCCTTATCCGCCTCAAGTTTTGGCGAGGCATCGGAACAATCCCAAAGCATCAACCGACGCTTTTCATGTCCGCATATCTCCTCCCCAAACGGCCGTTGAAGGTCACCTTCAAGGTGATTTCACGATGAACTCGTTCCAGCAAGTGAAAGCCTGGCTGGGCCCGAACGCTACCGCGATCCGCGCGCTGATGGCGCCGCTGTTCATCGTGATGGTGCTGTCGATGATGGTGCTGCCGCTGCCGCCATTCGCACTCGACCTGTTGTTCACCTTCAACATCGCGATGGCGCTGATGGTGATGATGGTCGCGGCCTACATGGTCAAGCCACTCGACTTTGCCGCCTTCCCGACGGTGATCCTGCTCACCACGCTGCTGCGTCTGTCCTTGAACGTGGCCTCGACACGCGTTGTGCTGCTCGAAGGCCACACGGGTCCGGGGGCGGCCGGTGCAGTGATCGAATCTTTCGGCCACTTCCTGATTGGCGGTAATTTCGCCGTCGGTCTGATCGTCTTCGCGATCCTGGTGGTGATCAACTTCATCGTGGTGACCAAGGGCGCCGAGCGGATTGCCGAAGTCGGCGCGCGCTTCACCCTGGATGCGATGCCCGGCAAGCAGATGGCAATCGATGCCGATCTGAACGCGGGCCTGATCGACGAAAAGGAAGCCAAGCGCCGCCGCGCCGAAGTCGGAGACGAGGCGGAGTTCTTCGGTTCGATGGACGGTGCCAGCAAGTTCGTCCGTGGGGATGCGATCGCTGGCCTGATGATCCTGTTCATCAACATCATCGGCGGCTTCATCATCGGTGTTGCGCAGCACGGCCTGTCGGCTGGCCAGGCGGCTGACAGCTACATCGTTCTCGCCGTTGGCGATGCGCTGGTCGCGCAGATTCCGGGTCTGTTGATCTCGGTGGCCGCCGCGATGGTCGTCTCACGCGTCGGCAAGGGCAATGACGTCGGCACCCAGATTGCCGCGCAGATGTTCAGCTCGCCGCGCGCACTCGCCATCACCGCTGGCGTCATCGGCACGCTGGGGCTGATACCGGGCATGCCCCACATGGTGTTCATCCTGATCGCCTCCGGCCTCGGCTATGCGGCCTATTGGATGCGTGAGCGAGATCGCATCGCCCGCGAAGCACCACCGCCGTCCGCTGCCTTGACGCCAGAACCCAACGCCGAGGCGAGCTGGGACGACCTGTTGCCGATCGACACGCTGGGCCTGGAAGTGGGCTACCGGCTGATTTCGCTGGTCGACAAGGCGCGCGAAGGCGACCTGCTGGCGCGCATCAAGGGTGTGCGGCGCAAGTTCGCACAGGACGTCGGTTTTCTGCCGCCACCGGTGCACATCCGCGACAACCTGGAGCTCAAGCCCAGCATGTATCGGCTGACGCTGCGCGGCGCGGTGGTGGGCGAGGGCGAGGCCTTCCCTGGCATGTGGCTGGCCATCAACCCCGGTGGCGCCAGCACGCAGCTGATCGGCACCCGCACCACCGACCCGGCATTCGGACTGCCTGCGGTGTGGATTGAGGATCGTCAGCGCGAGTCAGCCCAAATGAGTGGATTTACGGTCGTTGATTGCTCGACTGTCGTGGCGACCCATCTTTCACACTTGATGCAACTCCACGCTGCCAAGTTGTTGGGTCGTGTGGAGGTCCAGCAATTGGTCGAACACGTGACCAAGCTGGCCCCCAAGATGATCGAGGACGTGGTGCCCAAAATGGTCGCGATACCGGCTCTGCAAAAAGTTCTCCAGCTCCTGCTGGAAGAAGGCGTGCACATCCGAGACATGCGCTCCATCGTCGAGAGCCTGGCCGAGAACGCCTCCACTGTCACCGACCCGGCCGAACTGGCCCGCCGCATCCGCGTTCATCTGGCGCCGTCCATCGTCCAGCAGATCTATGGCCCGAGCAAGGAGCTCGACGTCATCGCCCTGGAGCCAGAACTGGAGCGCATGGTCGCGCAGGCCCTCAACTCGCCACACGGTGCCGCCCTGGACCCCGGCGTGGCCGATACCTTGACCCGCCACGCCGCCGATTCGGCCAAGCGCCAGGAAGACCTGGGGCTGCCCGCCTGCCTGCTGGTGCCAGACGCGATCCGCGCACCGATGGCCCGTCTGCTCAAGCGCGCCGCGCCGCGCATGCGCGTGTTGGCCCACAGCGAAATTCCTGAAACCCATTCGATCCGCATCGGGTCAGTCATCGGAGGCACCGCATGAACGTCAAACGCTTCACCGCGCGCACATCGCGCGAAGCCCTGGCCCTGGTGCGGCAGGCACTGGGCGAGGACGCGGTTGTGCTGTCCACCAAGCCGTGCGGCGAAGGCGTCGAAGTGGTCGCGATGGCCCCGGAGAGCATGGCCCAGATCGAGCGCATGGCGACAGCAGCCGCTCCCGCCAGCGTTCCCGACACCCGGGCAACCGCCTCGAAATCAGGCCCGGGTCGCCCCGGCGTGGCGAGAACGCAGCCGGCCAGGGCCGATGCCGTCGCCACGGCTGCAACCGAATCGGTCGACGACGACATCGAGCGTCTGTCGATGAGTACGCTGTCGTTCCAGGACTATGTGCGTGACCGCATGCTCAAGCGCCGCCAGGTTGCGCTGCAGGCCGAGTCGGCTGCCGCACGCGCTGCAACGCCCGTCGCCGATGTCCCGGCCGGCCCGCTCGCGACGCGAATGGCCGATGCGCCAGTCGCACGCCCTGCTGTCGCGATGAAGCGTTCGCAGGTCGCCGCGCCTGCCAAGGCGTCACCCGGACATGCACCGGTGCTGGGCGCGCTGCACGGCGCTTCGACGTCGATGGGCATTGACACCACGCTGTCTCTGCACGAGCCACCCGTGCTGCGCGAAGAAGTGATCGTGCGCGAGCCCGTTGCTCCTGCGCCGGCCGCCGTCGAAGCCAGTGTGACCCGCCGCGACCAGCAGGACATGATGAACGAGCTGCGCAGCATGAAGGGCATGATCGAAGAACGCTTCGGCGCCTTGGCCTTCATGGAAAAGCTGCAGCGCCAGCCCGCGCAGGCAAGGCTGACGCAGAAGCTGATCGACTGCGGCTTCTCGCCGGCGCTGATCCGCAAGCTGGCTGAAGGCATGGGCCCCGAAGTCACCGACGAAATGGCCTGGGCGGCCGGTGTGCTCGAGCGCAATCTGCAAAGCGCCGACCGCGAACCGCCCTTGGAAGACCAGGGCGGTGTCTATGCGCTGGTCGGGGCCACCGGCGTTGGCAAGACCACCACCACTGCCAAGCTGGCCGCTGCCTTTGCGACTCGCTACGGTGCATCGCACCTGGGACTGATCACGCTCGACGCCTATCGCGTCGGCGCTCACGAGCAGCTGCGTGCCTATGGCCGGATCCTCGGTGTGCCCGTGCACACCGCGCATGACCGTGCATCGCTGGAAGACCTGCTTGATCTGTTGTCGGCGAAGAAGATGGTGTTGATCGACACCGCCGGGATGGCTCAGCGTGACACGCGAACCCGTGAACTGCTGGACATGCTGGGTCACCGCTCGATTCACAAGCTGCTGGTGGTCAACTCGGCCGCGCAGGGCGAGACGATCGAGGACGTGCTGATCTCCTACCGGGCAAACACCTGCCGCGGCGTGGTGCTGTCGAAGATGGACGAAGCGGTGAAGCTGGGTCCGGCGCTCGATGCGTTGATCCGCCACAAGCTCACTGTGCTGGGCGTGGCCAACGGCCAGCGCGTTCCTGAAGACTGGCACCGGTTGTCGTCGAACGCACTGATGCACCGCGCCTTGCGTCCGACCATCGCCACGGCCTACCGGATGGATTCGAGCGAAGTGAACCTGATCTTCGCCGCGCCGCAGCATCAGTCTCACGCAGTGCCGCCGCACGCCGCGCTGATGGCACACGCCTGATGGCCGCCCCGTTCCCGTCCAACCAGCCGTTTCCTGCGATGACGACCACGTTTCCCTCCTCGATGCCGCTCGACCAGGCCGATGGCCTGCGCCGCCTGTTTGCCCATGCGCAGGTCCGCTTCGTGCCGGTGGTGTCGAATCCCCACATGGCCTTCGGTGGCGTGATGCTCGAACGGCTGTGCAGCGGTTTCGCAGAGCAGGGTTGCCACACGCTGGTGATCGACGCTGGCGAGAATGCGCCGGAGCCCCATGAGATGGCGCAGGTCGAACTGGCCGAATCCATCGAAACACTGTCGCACGAGGTGTCTTACCTCGCCGCGCGCGGCCTGCCGCTGCGATACGTCGACGCACAGGGGTCCACCGCCGGATTCCTGGATGCCGTGGCCTGTGCGGCGCCCGGCGTTGATGTGGTGCTGGTGCACGCCAGTGCCACCGACCTGTGTCGCCTGTTCATGCGGGGTGAGTCCCTGACCCGACCGCGCCCGCTGCTACTCGCTGACGATCGCCCTGTCAGCGTCACGCATGCTTATGCGGCGATGAAGCTGCTGACACAGCGTGGCGGTCTGCTGGTGCACGACCTGTTGCTGAGCGCCGCGCCAAGCTCGCCACGCGCAGAGCGCATCGCGATGCAGATCGCAACCTGCGCCGACGATTTCCTGGGGGCCGTGCTGCGCGACTGGATGCAAGTCGATCCGGCCAGCGACCCCCGCGCCGCATCGACATCCGCACTGCGCCGTTGGGTCCGAGACACCCTTCAACCTGCGGTCGCTGAACTGGCCTCGCCTCGCCTCGCCGTGGCCGCGCCCGCTCTTCACGCGCTGAACTGAATCTCTGGAGCCGAACCATGTCCACGTACACCGCCAAAGGACAGCTCGACAACACGTCGATGCTCAAGCAGTACAGCCCGCTGGTGCGACGCCTTGCGCACCAGATGATCGCCAAGTTGCCCGCCAACGTCGAACTCGACGACCTGATCCAGG
>CANHOE010000208.1 GCA_947462175.1 Burkholderiales bacterium
GGGCGGTCATAGCTGAAAAAGACAGCGTTGCCCTTGAGCGGCAGCACACTGAGGTGCGCATCCGGAAACACCGTGGCACCGCCACGCGCGGGTGTGTTGAGGTACATCACTACGCTGGCCACGCGCTGGCCGCCACGCGCCAGCATAGCCGGCGTGCCGGGCTGCTGCGGATCGAAATAGTCGTAGTGCGGCTTGTATTCGGCGTTCGTCCGGTACCGCAGCACCTGCAAGCCTTCGCCGTTTTCCATCGGCCAGTTCAACAGCGCAGCGATGCGTTGCTCGATGCGTGCGCACAGCGGGTTCTCGGCGCGCCCAAAGAACATGCCTTCGCTGGTGCGAGCGTCGTTGACCTCGCTGCCACCGGTGCGCGATTCGACGGTTTCGGATCGCGCCAACCGCGCTGTGGCCAGTTCAATCAGGGCGTCGCATTCCGCATCGGACAACAGGCTCCCGAAAACAACAACGCGCGGGTTCAGCAAACTTGCCAAGACGTGAACGCCACCCGCAGCGGCGACTGTCGAGGTCTGTGGCGAATCGAAGCGATACAACAGGCTGCCATCCGCAGACATCGGCTCAGGCACCCGCACGGGTGGCGGCAGGCCTTGCGCCTGGGCCTGCTCGACCAGGTACCCACGCAAGGTGTCTTCAAGCGCCTGCTCGGCCACCTCGATCGACCAGCCGCTGTCGCGCATCGCCTGCAACACGACCTCCGGCGCCTGGCCAGCGCTCGCCTGCTCGACGATCCAGCATCTCAGCTCAGGCGTGATCTGCTGGGCTGCGGACATTCCGAGAGTTCAGAGCTTGCGCCGGAAGACCAGCCGGTGCGGTTCGGACGAGGCCTCATCGAACGCGTAGCCATCGCTGTCGAATGCCTGCAGCCCTTGTGGCGTCTGCACCCGTTGAGTGACGGCATAGCGCGCCATCAGGCCTCGCGCGCGCTTGGCGAAAAAACTGATGACCTTGTACTGCCCGGACTTCCAATCCTCGAACACGCACTCGACGACGCGAGCTTTCAGCCAGCGGTTGCCGGGCGTCGGTTGCACCGCCTTGAAATACTCCTGCGACGCCAGATTGACGATCACAGGTGACGGGTCGGGCTGCATCTGCTGGTTGATGTGCTGCGCCAGCGCATCGCCCCAGTAGGCGTACAGGTTGTTGCCCCGTGGGTTCGCCAGCGCGGTACCCATTTCCAGCCGGTAGGGCTGCATC
Organism: Burkholderiales bacterium; assembly: GCA_947462175.1. Taxonomy (GTDB): domain Bacteria; phylum Pseudomonadota; class Gammaproteobacteria; order Burkholderiales; family Burkholderiaceae_C; genus PBB1. The sequence continues at coordinate 1,210 of CANHOE010000208.1, forward strand.
TTGTCGAGCGGACGCAGCAGGCCGTACAGCCCCGACAGAATCAACAGGTGCTTCTGCGCCCATTCGAGATCCGCATCGCTCAGCGTGGATGCCTCGAGGCCTTCATAGACATCACCATTGAAGGCCAGCACAGCCGGCTTGCTGTTCTTCGCGGTGAATCGTGGCTTCCACACGCCGTAGCGGCCGACGTTCAAGGCCGCCAGCGGCTCTGACAGATCCATCAGCGCCGCGATGTCGGCAACGCTTTTCGTCTTCAGCAAGTTGATCAGTTCGGCCGACTGCGAGACAAACTGGGGTGTGGTGGCATCGGTGGCGCGCGTGGGACTCTCGTAATCAAGCGTCTTGGCGGGGGACAGAAGGAACAACATGGCTCGGGCGCGATGGCGGTGGGGGACACACCGCACTCTATCGAAAGATGCACCGCAGATCGCGGTGCACGCACCAAGTTCGTCGCGCCGAGAGGAAGGTGCCTTACTTCTTGGCGTCGTCGACCGTTTCCTTGATCTTGTCGCCGGCTTTCTCGATCTGGTTACCTGCCTTCTCGGCCGCGTTGTCGACGGCCTTGCCCGCTTTTTCTACGGGCCCTTCCTTGGGCTGACAAGCCACGACCGCCAACGCGACCATGGCAATGAAGACATACAAACCAGTCTTGGGGTTGACCATGATGAAACCTTCCGAATTGAGCACCAACGGTGCGTGGCCGGCGGCTGAAAACCGCAATAGTGCGAACTGATTGGCACTTTAGGGAGGCATCTGAAGGCTGTCATTCGGAAGCTGTGACGCTTTGTTGTGCGTGCCCTCCTACAGCGCAAACATTTGCTCACACGATGAACGATGGCGGTGCCGTTTGCGCCCAAACAAGCTCAGCGGAAGTCGCGGCTGCGCGTCGTCAAGCCATCCAGCAAGGCGGTGTGGTCGATCAGCTTCGTCGCCAGCAGGTGCATCACGGCATGCTGGCCGCCACTGTCGCTGTGGCGCTGCCATTGGCCGTAGACGGTCAGCAGCGTCGCGGCCAGCAGCGGCTGACGCTGGGCCTGCGCCACCGCCGGCCAGACGATCACGTTGATGCTGCCGGTGTCGTCTTCCAGGGTGATGAAGACCGTGCCCTTGGCGGTGCCAGGTCGCTGGCGATGAGTGACAAGGCCACTGGCGCGCGCGATGCGACCACTCGGGTAGCCGCGCAGCACCTCGGCCGTCTGGATCCTGAACGCATCGAGCTGCGGTCGCAGCAGCGCGAGTGGGTGGCGATTCAACGTCAGGCCCACGCTGCGGTAATCGGCGCGCATGTCCTCTGCGGCACTGGGCACGGCCAGCGCCGGCGGGAACGCCTCGGTAGCGGCTTCACGCTGGTGCATGTCGCGCAGCAGCGCGGTTGGCCGGGGGTCGACCGCAGCCACCGCCCAGGCGACCTGATGGCGGTGACCCGCCAGCGCGCCTGCATCGCTTTGCACATGCGACGCCACCAACAACCCGCGCAGTGCGTCGGCATCGGCCAGCAGTTCCAGTTCGTGCGCACTCAGCGCGGCGCGGTGCGCCAGATCGTCGAGACTGCTGAAAGCCCCCTGCTCGCGCGATTGAACGATGCGCCAGGCCACTTCGGCCGACAGTCTGCTGATGCGGTTGAGTCCGAGGCGCACCGGGCGAACCCCCGCACCGACTCCTTCGAGGTGGCTCTCCACCAGGCTGAACCGCACATCGACAGCACGCACTTCCACGCCATGCGCGCGCGCATCGCGCACGAGTTGCGCGGGCGCATAAAAGCCCATCGGCTGGCTGTTCAGCAAGGCAGTCAGGAACGCGTCGGGGTGATGGCATTTGATCCAGCTGCTGGTGTAGACGAGCAGCGCGAAACTGGCGGCATGGCTTTCCGGAAAGCCGTATTCACCGAAGCCCTGGATCTGCTTGAAGATGCTCTCGGCAAAGTCGAGCTCGTAACCCTTCTCGACCATGCGACCGACGAGTCGCTCGTGGAACGGCCCCAGCCCGCCCTTGCGCTTCCAGGCGGCCATGCCGCGACGCAGGCTGTCGGCCTCGCCGGGCGTGAAGTCAGCGGCCAGCACGGCGAGCTGCATCACCTGTTCCTGGAAGATCGGCACGCCCTTCGTGCGTGACAGCGCCACTTCGATTTCCGGCTTTGGGTAGGTGACCGGTTCCAACCCATCGCGCCGCCGCAGGTAGGGGTGCACCATGCCGCCCTGGATCGGGCCGGGCCGCACGATCGCGACCTCGATCACCAGGTCGTAGAACTCGCGCGGCTTCAGGCGCGGCAGCATGCTCATCTGCGCGCGGCTCTCGATCTGGAACACGCCGACGGTGTCGGCGCGGCAGATCATGTCGTAGGTGGCGGTGTCTTCGGAAGGCACATCCTGAATCCCGAAATGGCAGCCGAGCTTTTGCCCGATCACATCGAGCGCGCGGCGCAGCGCGGTCAGCATGCCAAGCGCCAGGATGTCGACCTTCAGCAGCCCCAGCGCATCGAGGTCGTCCTTGTCCCATTGGATGACGCTGCGACCATCCATCGCCGCAGGCTCGATCGGCACCAGTTGCGCGAGCGGCCCACGCGAGATCACGAAGCCGCCCGGGTGCTGGCTCAAATGCCTCGGGAAGCCGATCAGTTGCTCGGTCAATTCGATCCACAGACGCGTGGTGGGCGCTGCCACGTCGAATCCCTGCTCGCGCAGGCGCTCGGCATCGATGCGCTGGCCATCGAACCACTGCTGGCTTTTCGCGACCCGGTCGATGTGCTGCGCATCGAGGCCCAGTGCACGGCCCACGTCGCGCAAGGCGCTGCGTGGGCGGTAGCGGGTGATCACGGCCGTCAGCGCTGCACGGTGTCGGCCGTACTTGCGATAGATGTACTGGATGACTTCTTCGCGGCGCTGATGCTCGAAGTCGATGTCGATGTCCGGCGGCTCGTTGCGCTCGGCGCTGATGAAGCGCTCGAACAGCGTGTGCTGGCGCGACGGATCGACCTCGGTCACCTGCAGGCAGTAGCAGACCGTGGAGTTGGCCGCGCTGCCGCGCCCCTGGCACAGGATGTTCTCCGAGCGCGCCCAGGCCACGATGTCGGCCACCGTCAGGAAATACGGCTCGTACCCCAGCTTGGCGATCAGCGCCAGTTCGTGTTCGATCTGCTCGCGCACTTTCGGTGGCACGCCCTCTGGAAACAGATCGGGCGGGTAGCGCTTCAGCGCGCCCAACTCGGTCAGGGCGCGCAGGTGGCTGGTGGGCGTGGCGCCCGATGGCACGATCTCCTGCGGATATTCATAGCGCAGCTCGGCCAGCGAGAAAGTGCAGCGCTCGGCCAGCGCCACCGTCTGCGCCAGCCACGCCGGCTCGTACAGCGCCTGCAGCCGGCCGATCGGACGCAGGTGCTGCTCGGCGTTGGGCTCCAGCTGCCAGCCGCATTGCGCCAGCGGCAGACCCAGCCGCGTGGCGGTGAGCGTGTCCTGCAGTGGCTTGCGCGAGCGCACATGCATCAGCACATCGCCCGCGGCGGCCACGGCCAGGCCGGTGATGTCGGACACCCGACGCACCCGCTCGATCAGTTCATCGTCGCGGGCGCGCAGCAGCAGCGACAGCGCGATCGCCGCGCGGTCACCGAACACGGCCTTCAGCCACTGCGCATGGGCCAGCACCTGATCGAACGGTTGCGTGACATCCGGTGCCAGCAGCGCCAGGCAACCGGGCAGACCGGCGAGCAGATCGCCGTGTAGATGATCTGGTGCGGCCTCGACGTCTGAGCGGTACGCCTCATACCGGCCCTTGCCCGCACGCTGCCGCGCGATCGTGATCCATTGCGACAGGTGGCCGTAGCCCGCCCGCGTCTGCGCCAGCAGCACCAGGCGCATCGGGGACATCGGCGACCCCGCCGCATCGGCATCACCAGCGCCCACGAGCTGCGACACCCACATCTGCGCCCCGACGATCAGCTGCAGACCGCAGCGCGCGGCCGCCTCGTGCGCCTGTACCACCCCTGACAGTGAACACTCGTCAGTGATCGCCAAGGCGCGGTACCCCAACTGCCCCGCCCGCGCGACCAGTTCCTGCGGATGCGAGGCACCGGTCAGGAAACTGAAATTGCTGCGGCAATGGAGTTCGGCGTAA
>CANHOE010000209.1 GCA_947462175.1 Burkholderiales bacterium
CCACGCGCTCCACCACATGTTCCCTGCCTTGCCCTATCACCACTTGGGCGAGGCCCACCGGCGACTGATGGCAGGTCTTCCCGCCGACGCGCTCTACCGGGGCTGCAACCGCGACAGCTACTTCACTGCCGTGCACGAGTTGTGGCAATCAGCCCGGCAGACGCCTCGTGGCGAGTCGGCGATGCGTGCCTGGTCGCCGGGCAACGGGCGCTCTTGAACGCGCGCGCGCCCGCGCTGGCGACACCCGTCCCCCGCATCCTTACCACGGCAGGCACGCCGCCTTGCCTGATCGTCAATCCACGCAGCTTCAGTGCTTCGCGAGGCCTGGCGATTCAAGCCACAGCGCTGGCGAAATCTCACGGCGCCGAGGTGATCCATGTCGATGGCCCGGAAGCCACGCGAGCCGCCATCGCAGCGATCCTCTTGCGCCGCCAACATCAGGTCATGCTGCTGGCTGGCGACGGTACGGTCTGTGCCATCGTCGATCAGCTGTCGAGCTTGCCTGCCGGCGCCTGGACGCCGGACCTGCTGGTGCTGCCTGGCGGGCGAACCAACCTGACGGCGGCCGACCTGGTGCCAGGCGGCCGGGCCTTGCCGACCTTGAAGCGGGCGCTGCTGCGCGCTCATGAGCAACGGTGGGACGCTGCGGTGGAAGAGCGCTGCGCGCTTCGCATCGAGCAGTCCGGGGCGCCAATGCGACATGGCTTCTTCTTCTCGGCAGCGCTGATCGACAGCGTGATCCGCCAATGCCATCAGCACCGGGCCGAGCTCAAATCGCAAGGCGACCTCAGCACGATCGGTTATCTGCTGCGGCTGGGCGTGCGCTCGCTGCTCGGGCGTTCCGGCATGAGTTGCCCTCGCCTGCACGTCGACGCCGGCGCCGGCGGCACACAAGACGGGCCAGTGCGGCTGCTGCTGGCGACCACGCTGCTGCACCGTACCGGTCTTTTCGATCCGTATGCCCCGCGGGGCCAAGGCGATGTGCGTGTGACCTCCGTCAGCGAAGACGCGCCGCGCTTCTGGCGAACACTGCCGCGGCTGTTGACCGGGCGGTACACCTCGGCGATGAGTACCGACAAAGGCTACCTCAGCGGCCGCTGCAATCAGGTGACGATCAACGGCCTCACCAGCTACATGCTGGACGGCGAAGCCTTCGACGCCGACCCGAATCAGCCCGTCATCATCGGCACAGGCCCACGCCTGCGTTTCATTCGGCCATGAGCAAGAAGCAAAAAGCCAAGGCTCAGCCCAGCCGGGCGCTGCAGATGATCGGTGCGTTTGTTCGCGCCTACCCGGGGCGCAGTGCGGCAGCGCTGGTGGCGGTCTTCGTGGCAGGGCTGACGGACAGCCTTGGCATGTCGATGTTGCTGTCCATGTTGTCGTTCGCCACGAACACGGGCGCCCACACACCGTCGATGCCCGAGAAGATCGCGGTGCAGGTGACGCAGTTCCTGGGGCTGCAGCCCACCACGGCTGTGCTGTTGACGCTGTCGACGGTGCTGATCGCGCTGAAGGCGGTTTTGTCCCTCGTTGCCAACCGACAAGTCGGCTACACCGTCGCCAACATCGCCACCGACCTGCGGCTTGCGCTGATCCGCTCGGTGATGTCCGCACGCTGGACCCACTACCTGGATCAATCGGTGGGTCGACTGACCAACGCCGTCGCCAGCGAAGCACAACGCGCCTCCGAAGCGTTCCAGCACAGCGCCGAGATGACGGCCATGATCCTCAATGGCCTGATCTTCCTGGCTGTCGCGCTGTCGATTTCGTGGCAGGCCGGCGTGGCCGCGATCATCGCCGGCGCCTTGCTGCTGCTGGCGCTGCACACGCTGGTGCGCAGTTCGCTGAAAGCGGGCCGGCAGCAGACCGCGCTGCTGAAATCGCTGCTGTCGGTCATGGGCGGGCAGATGGCAGCCGCCAAGGCGCTGAAGGCCATGGCGCGCGAGGACCACGTCGATGCCCTGCTGTCCGACCAGACGCGTGCCTTGCGGCGGGCCCTGCGCCGTCAGGTGATCAGCCGCGAGGCGATGAGCGCGTTGCAGGAGCCGCTGCTGGCGATCATGGTCGGCGTTGGGTTCTTTTTCAGTCTGGTCGTGCTGGAGATGCCACTGGCCGAGGTGCTCGTGATGGTGTTCCTGCTCGCGCGCACCGTCAGCTACCTCTCGAAGGCACAGCGTGCATACCAGCAGGTCGTCGTGCGCGAGAGTGCTTACTGGTCGGTGATGGAGCACATCAACGTCGCACGCGCCGAAGTCGAACCACCGGGCGGCGATCAGCGGGTTGCCCTGGTCGAGGGCATACGCTTCGACGATGTGAGCTTCAGCCATGGCGAGCGCCGTCCGATCCTCGAGCACGGCACCTTCACCGTACCGGCGCAGCAATTGACGGTCATCATCGGGCCGTCGGGCGCGGGCAAGACCACCTTGCTCGATCTGGTTGTCGGTCTGCTCAGGCCGACTGACGGTCGCATCCTGGTCGATGGCGTGGAGCTCAGCGAACTGGAGCTGCGCCAGTGGCGACGACAGATCGGCTACGTGCCTCAGGAATCGGTGATGGTCGATGAATCGGTGGCCTACAACGTGACGCTGGGTGAGGTCGGGATCAGTGATGAGCAGATCCGCACGGCGCTGCGCGCTGCCGACGCACTCACCTTCGTGGAAGCCATGCCCGACGGGCTGCAGACCCGCGTCGGCGAAGGGGGTTCGCGCTTGTCGGGTGGGCAACGCCAGCGCCTGGCCATCGCCCGAGCGCTGGTGCATGAGCCACGGCTGCTGATCCTCGATGAAGCCACCAGCCATCTCGACGCAGAAGCCCAGGCAGCGGTGATCGAGGCCGTCAAGCACCTGCGAGGACGGTTGACGATCCTCGCCGTCGCGCACCAGGACCTGTTGATCCAGGCTGCCGACTGCGTGTATCGACTGGCCGACGGGCAGCTCAGCGCGTTGCAGTCGCAGGTCAAATCCACCCCAATCTCGGCACACGTCTGAATGGACCTGGCTCGGCAACTGCGACGCCGGCGTCGCCGCGCGATGTTTCTTGGCCTGCGCAGGCTCTTGCGTGTCATCGGCTTCCGGAACGCGCGCACGCTGGGCAGCTGGCTGGGCGACTTGCAGTTCTGGTTCGGATGGCGACAACGCCGACGCCTGCAGCGCGAGATCGCCCAGGTGCTGGGGCGACAGGCCGACGACCCCTCAGTGCCTGCACTGCTGCTGCAAGCCTACCGGGTGAACAACGGCGCGCTGATGGAGATCATGGCGATGTTCGATCAGCGCCAGGACGAAAGCACGCTTGCGGCACGCTGCGAGCTGGACGGCCTGGAGCACCTTCGCACGGCCATGAGCCAGGGGCGTGGCGCGATCGTGCTGGCCACCCACATGGGCAACGCCAGCCTGGCGATGGTTCGGCTGGCGCAGTCCGGCGTGCCTGTCTCGTTGCTGTATCGCAAGGCCCGGATGATGTCGGATGGATTTTTCCAGGATGGCCTCGAGCAATACGGCATCCAGGCCATCCTAGCCAATGGCGGCATCCGTGCCTACGGCCAGATGCTGGCCGCGCTGAAGCAGGGCCGCGTGCTGTTCCTCATGATGGATCAGGGCCTGCGCAGAGCCGAGGACGGCGTCATGCAGCGCTTCCTTGGCAAGGACGTGCCGATGCCGGCGGGTCCGGCGCAGCTGGCACGCGTTTCTCGGTCTCCAGTGCTGCCGATGGTGGCCGTGGCGGCCTCGCCGGTGTGGCGGTTTGAAATCCAGCCCCAACTGACGCTCGGACAGGGCACGCTGGAGGCCGATGTGGATTTGCTGACACGTCTGACCGAAGACCAGGTGCGGCAACACCCGGAGCTGTGGAGCTGGCACCACCGACGCTGGAGCAAGTTTCCGATGGTTGCTACCAGCACACAGAGTGTCATCAATCGCGTCGACACTTAAGGTTCGCAACAGGTGAGTGAGGTCGAATGCCTGACTGAAAGTCAGGGCCCGCGAGTCTTATGTCATCAGAGCTGAACACTGTACCGGTCTGGGTTTTGCTGGGTGCCAGGCATGGCGACAATCAGCAGTTGCTGGCCATCGCCGAAGCGATGAATCGGCCCTACCGTGTCATCCCGCTGAAGTTCAACCGCGCGGCTCGTTTTCCACCGCTGGTGCTGGGCACCGGCCGGCTGAGCTGGCGCACTGAGTGCGCGCTGCAGCCCCCTTGGCCGCAGGCGGTACTGGCCGCAGGGCGCAAATCCGTCCCTGCGGCACGCTGGATCCGCAAGCAATCGGAAGGCCGTACGCGGCTGATCCATGTCAACCGCCCCTGGGCACCGTTGGCCTGGTTCGACCTGATCGTCACGACCCCGCAATACGCTGTGCCGCGCCGCGCCAATGTGCTCACCAACCTGATGCCCTTCGTGCCGCCCGCGCAAGATGACGCCTCTGAGCCATTGCCAGTCGACCGAGCCGCGAGCATGCCACGCCCGTGGACGGTGGTGTTGGTGGGTGGAAACAGCCGCCCCTATTTGCTCAACGAAGCCAGCGCCCGTTTGCTGGCGCAGACGGTGAATGAACAGGTGCGCGAGACAGGTGGCAGCGCCTGGGTCCTGGGGAGCCCTCGGACCCAGGACTCGGCCATGGCCATCATCGAAGCGACCCTGCAGGGCCCCGTGCATGTCTCGCGCTGGGGACATGGCGAAAATCTTTATCGCCCATTGCTGCGGGAGGCCGACCGATTCATCGTCACGGCCGACAGCGCCTCGATGCTGACCGAAGCGCTGCTAAGCGGCCGCACGGTCACGCCATTCACGCTGCCAGCGCGGCCACACTGGCGTTGGCGACTCGCCTCAGCCTGGCGCACGGCTGCCGAGCGGCATCCCACCTCCGTGACGGCGCGCATCTACGAGTGGGCAGTCGATGTCGGCCTGCTTTCGGCCGTGCGTGACATCGGGCACCTGCAACGTGCGCTGGCCGACGCCGGTATGTTCGGTACCGACGGAAGGCCACAGGAAGTGGCCACGCGCGAGCGCCATGCAACTCTGGCTCGCATCACACAGACGATCAGCAGGTGATCGGCGACCGCACGCCCTGATTGCGATCAGGCCGCAGGCTGACGAGCACGGGCGATGCAGTCATGGGCGTCGCTGCGGATGTGCTGGCGGGCGATTTCGTCCTTGAGCAACGCTGCAGGCACCGACCCGTTGTCCAGGCACTCGCCGAGCAGCCGGAA
>CANHOE010000210.1 GCA_947462175.1 Burkholderiales bacterium
CCTGACCCACTGTCTTGCCCTTCCAGCCACAGGCATCGATCATCCAGCCCGCCGCCAGCTTCACGCTGCCGTCGGGCATCGGGTAATGCACGATTTCGGGGTCGCGGCCAATGATGTCGCGGCATTGCTCCGACGTGACCACCGGGTTCTTGAAGAAGCTGCCGGCGTTGCCGATGCGGGCTGGGTCTGGCAACTTGGCGCGGCGAATCGCGATCACCCAATCGGCCACCCGCTGAGCGCTCGGCTGTGCATGAGCATCGCCAGATCGCAGCTCCGCCAGCTTGCGCTCGAGTTCCAGGTAGCCGAGCGCTGGCTGCCACGGGCGCGGTAGCCGGAACCGCACGCGTGTGATCACCACTTGCCCTGCCAGCGACTGCTTGAACACGCTGTCGCGGTAGCCGAAGGCGCAGCGGTCGGCGTCCAGCGTGATCGTGTGGCCGGTGCGAAGGTCGACCGCGTCGAGCGAGTCAAATCGATCCTGCAACTCGACGCCATACGCGCCGATGTTCTGCACCGGTGAGGCGCCCACCGTGCCTGGAATCAGCGCCAGGTTCTCCAGCCCGGGGTAGCCCTGCGCCAACGTCCACATCACCAGTTCGTGCCAGGACTCGCCCGCACCCGCCTCGACGATCCAGGCATCGCCACGCTCCTCCACAAGCCGGCGGCCCGGCACTTCGACCTTCAGCACCACCTGCGGCATGTCGCGCGTCAGGATGATGTTGCTGCCGCCGCCCAGAACGAACTTCGGAGCCGGCCCCAGCGTGGGATGATCGACCACCGCGCGCAAATCGGCGTCATTGGCGATTCGCACCAGGGTGTGGGCCACGGCCGGCAGACCGAAGGTGTTGTAGTTGCGAAGGCCGACGCCCGACTCGATGTGCATGGCAGAATTTTCAACGATCGCCTGTCGCCCACGCGGCGATGACCCCAAGAAAGACAGCCCACCATGCCCAGTTTTGACACCGTACTCGAACCCAACCTCGTCGAGGTGCGCAATGCGGTCGACCAGGCCAGCAAGGAAATCGGCACCCGCTTCGATTTCAAGGGCTCGTCCTCGAAGGTCGAGCTCAAGGACAAGGAGCTGACGGTCTGGGCCGACAGCGATTTCCAGATCGGCCAGGTGATGGACATCGTGCTGGCCAAACTCGCCAAGCGCAGTGTCGATGTGCGCTACCTGGACCGCAGCGCCAAGATCGAAAAGATCGGCGGAGACAAGGTCAAGCAACTGATCGTGATCAAGAACGGCATCGACAGCGAAACAGCGAAGAAGCTGCAGACGGCCGTCAAGCAGAGCAAACTCAAGGTGCAGGCTGCGATCCAGGGTGACACGGTGCGCGTCACCGGCGCCAAGCGCGACGACCTGCAAGCCGCGATGGCGCTGATCCGCAAGGATCTGCCCGAAGTGCCACTCTCGTTCAACAACTTCCGCGATTGAAGGCCACGATGATGGCCACGCGCGCGGCTGTGCTGCCGTGGCTGGCTGCGCTGGTCATCGCGGGCTGCGTCACAGCTGCCTGCGCCCAAAGCGTGTCGTACAGCGGCAGCATGGGTGATCGGGCCCTGCTGGTGATCGACGGCACGCCGCGCACGCTGGCCGTAGGCGCCACACAGGGCGCGGTGCGGCTGGTCAGCGTCAATCCGAACTCAGTGGTGGTCGAAGTGAAGGGCCAGAAGCAGACGCTGCCGCTCGGCGGCTCTCCCGTCAGCCTGGGAGGCGACAACAGTGCCGGTGGCGGCACGCAGATCGTCTTGACCGCAGGACTCGGTGGCCACTTCGTGACGGGCGGCAGCATCAACGGCAAAGCCGTCGAGTTCGTCGTCGACACGGGCGCCACCACCATCTCCATGGGTGAGGTCGACGCCGACCGCATCGGCCTGAAATACAAGAACAACACGCGCTACACCGTTGGCACGGCCAACGGCAACGTTGCGGCCTACAAGGCATCGCTGGACGTGGTGCGGATCGGTGACGTGCAGGTCTACAACGTCGACGCCGTCGTGCTGCCCCAGCAGATGCCTTTCATTCTTCTCGGCAACAGCTTCCTGACCCGCTTCCAGATGAAGCGCGAGAACGATCGCCTAACTCTGGACAAACGATGAAGCTCTCGCAGGTGCTGTACTCGCAGGGCTTCGGCGCACGGCGCGAGTGCGAGGGGCTGATCGTCTCCGGCTTCGTCAGCATCGCCGGCGCGGTGCGCGACGACCCGTTCGAGGAGTTCGATCCCTGCGGTCTGCAGTTCAGCGTGCGCGGCGAAAGCTGGCCCTATCGCGAGAAGGCGCTGATCGTGCTGAACAAGCCGGCAGGCCACGAGTGTTCGCAAAAGCCGAAACACCATCCCAGCGTCTACAGCCTGCTGCCCGCTCCTCTGCGCCGCCGCGATGTGCAGGCGGTCGGCCGGCTCGATGAAGACACCACCGGCCTGCTGCTGCTGACCGACGACGGCGGCCTGATCCACCGCTGGACCTCACCCAAGCACCATGTGCCCAAGATCTACGAAATCGGCTGCAAGCACCCGGTGAGCGCCGAGCAGGTGCAGCAGTTGCTGCACGGCGTGATGCTGCTGGACGACCCGACGCCAGTGCGCGCAGCGGCAGCAGAAACCACCGGCACCTTCGGCGGACCACAGCCGCACAACGCAGGCGAGCTGCACGGCCTGCGGATGACGCTGACCGAAGGCAAGTACCACCAGGTCAAGCGCATGGTCGCGGCAGTGGGTAATCGTGTCGAGGCGCTGCACCGCAGCCGCTACGGCGCGCTGACGCTGCCGGATGATCTGGCACCGGGCCAATGGCGCTGGCTGGATGGACCGCAGACGGTGGTGCCCGCAGCTGCTTCCGCTCCGCCGGTCGCAGCGCCACCGCAATAATCAACCCATGCTTGTTTTTCGCGGGTTCCACCATCCCGGTGTCGCGCCGGCCTGCGCGCTGACGATCGGCAATTTCGACGGCGTGCACAGAGGGCATCAGGCGATGCTGGCACTGCTGCGCAACGAGGCCCAGCACCGCGGCCTGCCGAGTTGCGTGCTGACATTCGAGCCGCACCCGCGCGACCATTTCGCCACGCGCAGCAGTCATCCGGATCGCGCCCCCGCCCGTGTCTCAACGCTGCGCGACAAGCTCAGTGAGCTGGAGCGCTGTGGCGTCGAGCAGACCATCGTCGTGCCGTTCAACGATCGCTTCGCGGCGCAGTCGCCTCAGGCGTTCATCGACGACGTGCTGGTGCACGGCCTGCATGCCCGCTATGTGCTGGTCGGTGACGACTTCTGCTTCGGTGCCAGGCGCGCCGGAGACTACGCGATGCTGGATGCCGCCGGTCAGGCCCAGGGGTTCGACGTGGCGCGCATGCTCAGCTACGAGGTGCGCGGAATGCGCGTGTCAAGCTCGGCGGTGCGCGATGCGCTCGCCGCTGGCGACATGGTGCGTGCCCGCGCACTGCTCGGGCGGCCGTACAGCATCAGCGGCCACGTGGTGCACGGGCGCAAGCTTGGGCGCGACCTCGGCTTTCGCACGCTGAACCTGCGCTTTCCACATGTGCGGCCCGCCGCGATGGGCATCTTCGTCGTGCAGGTGCATGGGCTCACGGCCGATGCCAAGCCGATAGGCGGCGTCGCCAGCCTGGGTGTGCGCCCTGCGGTCGAGGATGCGGGCCGCGTCCTCTTGGAAACCCATTGCTTCGATTGGCCCGAGTCACTGGGTCTTGAAGGCGGCTATGGCCGCTGCATCCGCGTCGAGCTGTTGCACAAACTGCACGACGAACGGCCTTATGCATCGATGGACGCCCTGCGCGCAGGCATCGCCCAGGACGAGGTGGATGCGCGTGCCTGGCTGGCCGGAAAGCAGAACCTGCGCTGAGTCGCAGAGGTCAACCTTGGCCCGAGGGCCGCAGGCGGCTCATGGCCACCGAGGCTGCGGCAGTGCGCGTTTCCACGCCCAGCTTCACGTAAACGCGTTCCAGGTGTTTCTTCACGGTGGCCGGGCTGGAGCCGAGGATGTCGCCGATGTCGCGGTTGGTCTTGCCCTTGGCCAGCCAGTACAGCACCTCGGCTTCGCGGGTGGTCAGCTTGAAGGCCACGCCCAGCGCGTCGATCACAGCCTGATCAGAGCTTTCACGCATCACGATCAGCCACTCGTCATCACCGGTCTGCTCGTGCAGTGCGAGGATCAGGCGGCGGTTCTGCCGCGCCAGTGTCAGTGGCTCGCCGGTTGTAACGCCGGCCACCGCACGGCGCGCCAGCTCTTCGCGCACCCAGGCCAACACCGCGGCGTCGAGTTCGACGCTGTCGAAATGCTGCATCAGCAGGTCGCGCGCGAGCGGCGTCTTCCAGACAATCTTCCCGTCGGCCGCCCGCACCACCAGCGTCGCGTGGCCGAAGGCGTCGAGCGCATTGCGCGCTTGGCGGGCCTGCCGTGCACCCTGCACATGCACCGCCATGCGAGCCAGCACCTCCTTTGCGCGGATCGGCTTGGTGACGTAATCAACGCCCCCCGCCTGGAACGCCTGCACCACATGCTCGGTGTCGGTCAGGCCAGTCATGAAGACGATCGGGATGTGCGCGGTGTCGGGCCGCGCCTTCAGCCGCCGCGCAACCTCGAAGCCGTCCATGCCGGGCATCACCGCGTCGAGCAGCACGATGTCGGGCAGTGCCTGCGCAGCGCGCTGGATGGCCGCCTCGCCGTTGGTCGCCACCAGCACGGTGTAGCCCGATTCGTCGAGCGCATCGTGCAGCACCGAGAGGTTGTCGGGCACGTCGTCGACGATCAGCACCACATCGGCGATGCTGCGGTTCAGCGGGTTCAGCGCCTCAGGCAGCATCTTGGGCCTTGCGAATCACACCGGTCATCGCGTCGAGCTGGAACTGCTGCGCGAGCTGTCGCATGTGCTGAACGAACATTGCCGTGCCCGGTTCGTTGGCCGCGATCTCGTCGAGCTGCTTGACGATGCCGCGGAAATAGCCGAGGTCGATCATTTCCTGCAGGTTGTGCAGTAGCTCCGTAGAAGGCAGCACCATCGGCTCGATCGAGGCAACCGCTGGTGCCATGCCTGCGCCTGAAACGGCGCGCTGCGGCACCTCCAGCCACTCAAGCGCCAGCACGCGACCCAACCAATCGAGCAGCTCCGCCTTGCGCACCGGCTTCAGGATGAAATCCTCGGCCGGGATGCCGACGATGTTGTCGGCGCCCTTCTCGAAGGCATTGGCCG
>CANHOE010000211.1 GCA_947462175.1 Burkholderiales bacterium
ACTCTGCCACGGCGACAGCCCCAGCGAGCGGCCTGCCTCCATGACGGCGACGCCGCGCTCCATGAAGGCCGAGCGCGCGAGCATGAACACGTAGGGGTACAGCACGAAGGTGAACATCACCACCGCGCCGCCCAGCGTCCGCACGTCGGGGAACCAGTAATCGGTGCGCGTCCAGCCCATCGTCTCGCGCAGCCAGCTCTGCAGCGGGCCAGCGAACTGCAACAGATCGGTGTAGGCGTAGGCCATCACATAGGCCGGCATCGCCAGGGGCAGCACGAGCGCCCACTCGAAGCTGCGGCGCAGCGGGAAATCGAAATGCGTGACCAGCCAGGCCGTGCCCACGCCGACCAGCGCGGCCAGGCTGCCGACGCTGACACACAGCCACAGCGTGGTGCTGATGTACTCCGGCAGCACCGTCGACACCAGGTGCGTCCAGGTATCGCCAGTGCCGCTCGAAAACACATTCGTCGCCACCGACAGGATCGGCAGCGCGACCAACAGTGCCACCGCGGCAGCTGCCAGACTCAGCCATCCGATCTGACGTCGACCGGTCAGGTTCAGGGCAGCGGAGGACGATGGTGGAGGGGATGCGGAGGCAGCGGTCATGTGAGAGATATCATCGCAGCGCGTCGTGAACGCGATTGATTCTCAGGCAGTGTACGACGCGTGTTGAAGGCGTCGCCCCTGCATGCCACCGACCAGCCCCATCGATGACCACCCCGACTTCCGTCCCTGTCCTGAGTCTGAACGGCGTGTGTCATGCCTACGGTGCACGAGCCACGGTCGATGGCCTGGATCTCGCCTTGTCCACAGGCAGCATCTGCTGTCTGCTGGGGCCCTCGGGCTGCGGCAAGACCACGGTGCTGCGCTGCATCGGCGGCTTTGAGCCGCTGGCCGGTGGTGACATCCAGATAGCGGGTGAAGTGGTCAGCGGGCCCGGCCGGCATCTGCCACCCGAGCAGCGCCGCATCGGCATGGTGTTTCAGGACTACGCGCTGTTCCCGCACTTGAGCATCGAGCGCAATGTCGCTTTTGGAACGCATGGCAGCGCTGAAGACCAAGCGCGCGTGGACCGTCTGCTCGACATGGTCGGCTTGAAGTCACACGCGCAGCGCTACCCCCACGAGCTGTCGGGCGGACAGCAGCAACGTGTGGCGCTGGCTCGTGCGCTGGCGCCACAGCCGCGACTGTTGCTGATGGATGAGCCGTTCTCGAACCTGGATGTCGATTTGCGCGAACAACTCGCGACAGAAGTGCGCGAGATCCTCAAGGCCACAAACACCACCGCAGTGTTCGTCACCCACGATCAGAACGAGGCCTTCGCGATGGCCGACGAGGTGGCTGTGATGTCCGACGGACGCATTCAGCAGATCGACACCGCCTACAACCTGTACCACAGCCCGGCCAGTCGATTCGTCGCCGACTTCATCGGCCAGGGCGTGTTTGTGCGCGGCACGGTGATGGCCGAGCGGCAACTCCTGATCGAGATCGGTGCGGTCTCGGCTCTCGATGACATCCGCTTTGCCTCCGACGGAAGACCGTGCCCCGTCGGCAGCCAGATCGACGTGCTGCTGCGCCCTGACGACGTGGTGCACGACGACACCAGCGCGGCGCAGGGCATCGTTCGACACAAGGCATTCAGGGGTGCGCAGATCCTCTACACGCTCGAGCTCGCCAGCGGTACCCGCGTGCTGTCGTTGGTGCCCTCCCACCACAACCACCGCATCGGCGAAGCCATCGGCATCCGCCTCGACATGGACCATCTGATCGCGTTTCCGGCGGCGGCTTGAAATCGTGTGTTGGCATGCAAGCGTCGTTGCGCGCAACCTTTCGCGCGATGCTGTCGAGGGCGCGGGGTAACCGGCTCCGCTCATGTCACCCGGGCCGGCTCACCGCTCAGGGGCTTCGAGTCGAGTTGATCCGGCCCTCCTTCTTTACTTCGCTGCGCCGGTCACCCCACGCCCTCGTCAGCCAGCACCTTGATTGCACACCAACGAATTCAAGCTACGACTGCTTCGGTGGTTGGGAGAGCGCTGCGGTGGGCCGCTGTGTGGAGTGAAGTAAAGGGGGAGGGCCGGCGGGACCCGAGCCGAAGCGAATGGTTGGAGAACCGGCCCGGAGGACATGAACGCAACACAGCGGCCCGGCGCAGTGCTCGCGCGCTGCCCTCACCCGACTCCGATGAATTGTGTGGAGTCAGAACAGAAAGTACCGCTGCGCCATCGGCAGCACAGAAGCTGGTTCGCAGGTCAGCAGCACGCCGTCGGCGCGCACGTGGTACGTCTGCGCGTCGACCTCCATCTTCGGCGCATAGTGGTTGTGCACCATGTGCTGCTTCTGCACCGTGCGGCAGTTCTTCACCGCCGCGATGCGCTTGTGCAGCCCCAGCACATCCTGCACGCCACCATCGATGGCGGATTGACTCAGAAAGGTGAGTGAGCCCTGGTGCAGTGCGCCGCCATAGGCGCCGAACATCGGCCGGTAGTGCACCGGCTGCGGCGTCGGGATGCTGGCGTTCGGGTCGCCCATCGCGGCCGCCGCGATGAAGCCGCCCTTGAGGATCAGTGAAGGCTTGACGCCGAAGAAGGCCGGCTTCCACAGCACCAGGTCCGCCCACTTGCCGACCTCGATGCTGCCCACCTCGTGGCTGATGCCGTGCGCGATTGCCGGGTTGATCGTGTACTTGGCGATGTAGCGCTTGGCGCGGGTGTTGTCGTGTCTGTCCGAATCGCCCGGCAGACTCCCGCGCTGGACCTTCATCTTGTGCGCCGTCTGCCAGCAACGCAGCACGACCTCGCCCACGCGACCCATCGCCTGGCTGTCGCTGCTGAACATGCTGATCGCGCCGAGGTCGTGCAATATGTCTTCAGCCGCGATGGTTTCGCGGCGGATGCGGCTCTCGGCGAAGGCCAGGTCTTCGGCGATGCTGGCGTCGAGGTGATGGCACACCATCAGCATGTCGAGGTGTTCGTCGATCGTGTTGATCGTGTAAGGCCGCGTCGGGTTGGTCGAACTGGGCAGCACGTTCGCCTCACCGACCACCTTCAGGATGTCTGGCGCGTGACCGCCACCGGCGCCTTCGGTGTGGAAGGTGTGGATCGTGCGGCCCTTGAAGGCGGCGATCGTGTCTTCGACGAAACCGCTCTCGTTCAGCGTGTCGGTGTGGATCGCGACCTGCGTGTCGGTCTCTTCGGCCACGGTCAGGCAGCAGTCGATCGCGGCGGGCGTGGTGCCCCAGTCCTCGTGCAGCTTCAGGCCGATGACACCGGCATCGATCTGCTGTCGCAGCGCGGCAGGCTGGCTGGCATTGCCCTTGCCGAAGAAGCCCAGGTTCATCGGAAAGGCGTCGGCTGCCTGCAGCATGCGCGCAATGTTGGCCGGGCCCGGCGTGCAGGTGGTGGCAAAGGTGCCGGTGGCCGGGCCGGTACCGCCGCCCAGCATTGTGGTCACGCCGCTCATCAGCGCCTCTTCGATCTGTTGCGGGCAGATGAAATGGATATGGCTGTCGATGCCGCCCGCGGTGACGATCAGCCCTTCGGCCGCAATGATCTCGGTGCCCGGGCCGATGACGATGTCCACGCCCGGCTGCACATCGGGGTTGCCTGCCTTGCCGATCGCCGCGATGCGCCCGCCGCGCAGGCCGATGTCGGCCTTGACGATGCCCCAGTGGTCGAGGAGCACTGCATTGGTCAGCACGCAGTCGACGGCTTCATGCGCACCCGGCCCGTTGACGCGCTGCGACTGGCCCATGCCGTCGCGGATCGTCTTGCCCCCGCCGAACTTCACTTCTTCGCCGTAGCTGCCAGCGCGGAGTGTGTGATCAGCCTCGACCTCGATGATCAGTTCAGTGTCGGCCAGCCGCAGCCGGTCGCCGGTGGTGGGGCCGAACATCTCGGCATAGGCGCGGCGGGGGATCGTGGCCATGGGGGTCCTGCGTAGCGTGTCGAGAAATAGCGTCAGAGGCGCGTGCTCAGAGCGGGCCCTGAACCTGCCCGCGAAAGCCGTAGACCTGTCGGTCACCAGCGAAATCAACCAGTTCGACCGTGCGCTGCTGGCCGGGTTCGAAGCGCACCGCGGTTCCTGAGGCGATGTTCAGTCGCATGCCGCGAGCCGCCACGCGGTCGAACACCAGCGCGCCGTTGGTCTCGGCGAAGTGGTAATGCGAGCCGACCTGGATCGGCCGATCGCCGCTGTTCTCGACCACGGTCGTGATCGTGCGGCGCCCGACATTGATCGGGTGATCGGGGCCGTCGGTGAGCAGTTCGCCGGGTATCACTTCTTGCGCCTCCCCCACACGGCGAATGCCACCACCGCTGCCATCAGCAGGTAGCCCCAGGTGTCGGATGCATGCCAGTGCCATCCGTCGCCCATGCCGTGACCGGTGTGTGACCACACCAGCGATGGCGCCAAGAGCAGCAAAGCGAAGGTTTTCATCGGAGTTCCTCGTGTCGAGGTGGTCAGGTGATCGGTTGGTGCACGGTCACCAGCTTGGTGCCGTCGGGGAAGGTGGCTTCCATCTGGATCTCGGGGATCAGCTCGGCCACGCCGTCCATCACGTCAGCCCGCGTGAGCACCAGCTTGCCGTCACTCATCAGGTCGGCCACCGTCTTGCCATCGCGCGCGCCTTCCATGATGGCAGCGCTGATCAGCGCGACCGCCTCCGGGTAGTTCAATTTGAGTCCGCGCGCACGGCGGCGTTCGGCCAGCAGCGCGGCGGTGAAGATCAGCAGCTTGTCTTTTTCGCGCGGGGTCAGTTCCATGGGACGCTGGGGTGAATCGTGGATCGTTGGATGCTAGCGGTCTGTGCCGTGTGCGAGAAGAGGGTCAAGGCCGGCAGCCACGGGCGGTGTGGCTCATGGCAGGCATCCGCTGGCCAAGGCGGCTGCCGCAGCGCGGGTCTCGACGCCGAGCTTCTCGAACACATGCTCAAGGTGCTTGTTGACGGTGCGTGGACTCATGCCGAGGATGTCGGCAATGTCGCGGTTGGTTTTGCCCTTGGCCAGCCAGGACAGCACCTCCGTCTCGCGCGGCGTCAGCGCGGCGTGGCTGAGCCGCGAGGCCGCCAGCGTGCCCTCGCGCTGAAGTTCGAGCAGCAGCATCGTCTCGCCCAGGGTGGCGGTGCCCATGTTGCGCACCGACAGCGGCGGATCGGTGCGGGTGTGCACGACCTGCGTGCTGTCGCCCTCGA
>CANHOE010000212.1 GCA_947462175.1 Burkholderiales bacterium
AAATCGGGAACAGCGGGCGCGACGAATCCACCCAGGCCGCAGGACACGATCGTTCCCTTGCTGGCGTGCCCGCTTGGCAACGCGAGGCTCGAAACGAGCTGGTCCTCAAGCTGAAGAGGGAGGCAGTCATGGTTGAGGTTAGTCTTCAAGAACGTGTCGTCCAGTGAGCCGAATGCGATGGCGGCAGAGGGCAGCAGCGCGGCAGGTCGCGTCAAACCGCACGAGCAGAGCCCCGATGGCTGCCCGAGTCAGGACGCTCAGCACGGTGACGCTGCGCAGGTCAGCCGGGTAGGGCATCACGATGGCAAATCTTGCATGCTCGGCGCGAAATCGGAGCGCATCCTGAAGCTGGGTCGTGGCGAGAGCGAGGCTTTCGCCCTTCAACGCCTCGCCGATCAGTTTGACCAAGGGGAACACCAGCAAGACAACCGCCAGTACCGACAGCAATACTGGGACCACTTGCTGTACGCATTCATTTTTAGCGCTTCCAGAAGCGGCCTTCTCGTTGTCGTTCATCGGCATCAGTCGGGCCGTTGAAGGATTTCCCGTACTGCAAGCAGAACGTGGTCCGGCTGGATGTTTGCCATGGCAGCTTCGCAATGCCGGCATATCCGGTGCTGTGAACCGCAAGCTGTTGCGCCACCCGTCAGATTGGTGTGCATGGCGTACCCGGTCACCGAGGGCGGAACATAGCCACCAAATAGAACCACGGCCGGAGTACCCATTGCCGCGGCGGCATGGTGGAGTCCGCCCTCGGGACCGAGGTAGAGCCTTGCCGACTTCAAATACGGCAGGGCTTCTCTGAACGAGTGCGTCGTGATGCGGCGAGCCTTGGCAAGGGCAGGCAGTTCGGGGCTGCCGACCTGATAGATCTCGATTTCCCGTGAAAGCGTCTCCGCAACGGCCGCGAATCGCTCGAAGGGCCAGCGTTTGGAGGGCGATGCGGTGCTCTTGATGTGTGGCTCGATCAGGACAAAGGGCTTCTGCCCCAGCTTGTCGGCCAACCCGGCTTCCTCGGACGTTAGAACGAGAGGTGCCGGTTCGGCCCGGTACTGAGGGTTGAAGACGTAGTAGCCGAGACGGTCGACCAGGGTCCGGGGGTCTGGGCGGCCAAAGAGACGTCGTCGCGCGGGATGCGCAAGGCTCCACTGTGCTTCCATGGCCGCATGGTCGTGGTAAGGCCGGAATGCCTTGTACGAAATGATCCATGTGACGGGTGCTCCGGCATCCACGGTTCTCTGATTCGCGAGAAATGACAAGCCGTGTTCAAGGTCTGAGTAGTCACTTTCCACGCGACAACCATCGCCTATAGCAACAAGACGGCGCTGCGGATCTTCAAGGTGCTGCCGACTGGCCGCACCGATCGCCATCAAATGGTCACCGTATCCCATCACGCTCCGACATCACGCTGCAAGGAGTGACCTCAGTCACGCGCCAGCCCGCCCCGTTGATCGGGGGGACAATTCGTTCAAGTTTAGGCGTTGATAGTTAGGAAAGCCTTAACAGGCTGTTGAATTTCGCCCGCACGTCAACGCGACACGGCCTAGGCCGTGTCGCGTTGACGAACATCTCGCTCACCGCTGCGAATCCATGACCCGAGCACGCGAACGGGCGTCCACGATCGCTGAAATACGAATTCAGGGCTGGATGACAACGAGCCACACCACATGTGGCACCGAGCCAACCCTCGCTTGCGGTTCGCCACCCGGACTGTGGCCTCTTCCATGCCGTCAGCCTGCAGTAGGCTACCCGAGCGGGTACACCGCAGGAAACCGCACCACCACCTCGAGCCCGTGACCACCTCCTGGCAGTTGCAAGGTGACAACCGCCCCATGACGCTCCGCAATCGCGCGCACGATGGCCAGGCCCAAGCCGCTTCCGCTGCCGTCGTCCGACTGACTTTGGGCGGCTTCACATCGGTAGAAGCGGTCGAACACACGCTCGCGTTCCGACTCAGCAACCCCGGGTCCGTTGTCCACGACACGAAGCAAGGAACGTCCGTCCTGGAGTCCGGCGGCGACATCGACCACGCCCCCCGCTGGCGTGTAGCGCAGGGCGTTCTCGACCAGGTTGTTCAGCAGCACCCTGAGTTGGTTCGCGTCACCATGGACCATCACGGCGTCAGGCGCGTCCGCACCCAGATCCAGGTTCTTGTTCTCGGCCTTGATGCTCAGCGAGGCGACGGTCGCACGCACGAGTTCTGCAAGATCCACGGGCTCCCTGCGTGTCACCTCCCCATCCGGGTCCGAGCGGGCAACTTGCAACAACTGTTCGACCAAGCGCTGCGAACGATCAATGCCAGCAGCCAAGTCGGCCACGGCCTGTCTGCGTTCAGCTTCGTCACTGGATCGCTGCAGCAATTGCAACTGCAGGCGCAGCGCCGTGATCGGGGTTCGAAGTTCATGCGCGGCATCGGCCAGGAAACGACGTTGCGCCGCGAAAGCCACCGCCAGCCGATTCATCAGGTCGTTGATCGACCCCACGAGGGGCACGATTTCCTTTGGAACGGCTGCCAGCGTGATGGGCTCCAGTGCTCTTGCAGTGCGCCGCGCGACATCCTGTGCCGTGCTGTCCAGCGGCTGAAGCCCTCTGCGCAATCCGAACACCAGCAAGCCGCCCACAATCACAACCAGTCCGAGCAAGGGCGGCAACACTTTGCCAGCAGACTCACCCGCCATCTCCTGGCGGGCCGAGAGACGCTGGGCGGCCTGGGCGACACCCTCATCGTTGACGCTGGAATACACGATCCATGCCTCGCCTTGCACCGTTGGCCGCGAAAGGCCTTCGGTATTGGTGAACGGCAGGTCCACACGCGAGTCTGACGAAAAGACTCTCTGGCCCAGGGGTGTCCAGGTCAGCGTCACGATCTCTGAGTCCTCGGGTGCGTCGGTGCGCTGCGGCGACGCAATGACTTCCTTGCCGCCCGGGCCATGCCCTGCGTGGTGGTAGCTCGCCACCGCCTGCGCCACATTCTTCAGATCGGCATCGAAGACTTCGTGCATCTCTTCGAGCGTGACAAGGTAGGTGACAAGTGCAACCACCAGCGCGCCCAAGCTCAGCGCACCGAGAATCCAGGCCAGCAGGGTGCGTTCAATGGAACGCATCAACTCTCCGTGACGCGATAGCCCACGCCACGCACGTTTTTGATCGCTGCGGCTCCGAGCTTCTTGCGCAGGTGGTGCAGATGGACCTCGATGGCATTGCTGCCGACTTCGTCGCCCCAGCCATAGACCGATTCTTCAAGCTTTTCGCGAGACAAGACGGCTCCCGGTCGCTGCATCAGGGCTTCCAGAACAGCGAACTCCTTCGCCGACAGTTCGACCGTCTCCCCATTGTTCGTCACCGACTTGGCGACGGGATCAAGCACGAGCGCCCCAAACCGCAACAAGGGGGACCCGCTGCCAGCGTGTCGGCGAAGCAAGGCACGCACCCGCGCCACCAGTTCGTCCAGGTCGAAGGGTTTGAGGACATAGTCATCCGCACCGGCCTCCAGCCCCGCGATCCGGTCGCGCACCGTGTCTCGCGCCGAAGCGATGAGCACGGGCATCGAATTGCCCAGGCCGCGCAGCGTCGCGAGGATTGCCATGCCATCCTTCTTGGGCAGGCCCAGGTCGAGGATGGCCAGGTCATAAACCCCGTTGGCCAACGACAACTCGGCATCACGGCCGTCGGTGACCCAGTCCACGGCGAAACCGGCCTGGCCCAAGCCATTCCGCACTGCCTTGCCAATCATGGCGTCGTCTTCGATGAGCAGGATGCGCATGTGGGCCAGGGAAACCGCTTTGTCAGGCCTTGCGCGCCGACGTCCACCATGAACGTGAGGCATTCGCCAAGCGATCATAGAGGAGCAGCATTTGAACCACTGCAGGCATGGCTGGATGGCGCAGGGCCCGCGCGACAAGTGCGCCCAAGGTTGCAACCGGCAGTGCTGCGAGGACATCGAACGGGAAGTGCACGCCCAGGAACACACGACTCCATCCGACCGCCAGGCCCGTCGCCAGCAGCGGAAAGCACCAGACGGCGAAGCGCCGGGTCGACAGGGCCGCCAGCGCCAAGCTCCAGAACACCGTTACGTGGTCGCTTGGTAAACCGGGGCCGGCACCGTGACCGATGTACTGCGTGCCCAGATGCAACGCAAACGGTCTGGGTTGCGGCCACGCATGGGTAACGACCTGGGCTGCGGCCAATGCAATTGCGCTGGCCAGCAGCATCTCCAGCAACTCCCGCCGCGCGACGCAGTCGCCTTGAATCCACGCCAAAGTCATGCCGACTGGAACGAGGGCGATGAGCCATTGGGCCAAGATAATCGACAACCATAGTTGCCCGCGCTCCAGGCCCGGCGAGGCATTGATGAGCTCGAACAAGTGCAGGTTGTTCATCGAGAGTGAGGTTCGCGGGTCGCCCACATGGACGCTTGGGTAAGGGAGCAGCGATGGTTCGGCGTTGGTACTTAACGCGGACTTAAGCGCTGGTGCGCGCCGTGGCGCCTGCGCGACGTTCGGCACTTCGTCCCGGACTGCGGGAACCTTCAGACCAGCGCGCTACGCACCAGCCGTGCAGCGGCTAAGGTGCTGGCTGCAATAGGCGCTGGGCGATGCGCTGCACGCCATCAGCTTTGCAGCGGGCTGCATTTGCACTGGCTGCAGCGGGCGATCGTCCGCCTGGGCCTTGGGTCACTTTTTTGCGCCTGCTTCAGGTCGCTCTGTCTCAATCACCGCGACACCCGCAGATCCCAGGCACCTGCGCCAGCGCGTAGTGACGGTCGGTCACCAGGCCGAAACGAGAGGTCGTTGCAATTTGGATTTTGCAGGGCTGACTCAATGGCATGGGTGATCCTCAGCGGCAGCATGGCAGCGCAGCGTGCCCCGTCGAGCGTGTGGCCTCGTCGCGACGGTGTGCCGTTATCGAAGCACCGAACGGACGCGCGAAGTCTCGCCGAGTGCGTGGACCTGACGTGATGGGAGGTCAGGTGCGCGGCACCAGCATCTGGCTCATTGGTCCGAGTTGCACTTCGGCGGCACGCAGATCGGCGTCAAACCCGGCATTGGAGAGGACATCGAATTCGGCCTGACGCGCATCGATCAGGGGATCCGCATCGCGGGTGGCCAGGCTGGGGTGGCACATCAG
>CANHOE010000213.1 GCA_947462175.1 Burkholderiales bacterium
GTTCTTCGACACCGGCATGATCTTGCGCAGCAGCTTGAGCGCGGGGTTGCTCTCGAGCTCGGGCTCCTTGCCCGCCGCCCACCACATCTTGATGCCGGTTAGCAGCAGGAAGGCGCCGAACAAATACAGCACCCAGTGGAACTGCGCGATCAGCCAACTGCCCACCAGGATCATCACCGTGCGCAGCACGATGGCGCCGATGATGCCGATCATCAGCACCCGCTTCTGGTAGGCCGGCGGCACCGCGAAGAAGGTGAAGATCATCAGGAAGACAAAGATGTTGTCCACCGCCAGCGACTTCTCGATGAGATAGCCAGTGAGGAACTCGAACGCGCGGATGTCGGCTTCGGCAGCCACAGCGGGGTCGGCGTGGTTCCTCATGGCCCACCAGAAGAGGGCGTTGAAGGCCAGGCTGAGCGCCACCCAGATGATCGACCAGCGTACCGCCTCGGGCACGGTCACTTCGTGGGCGCCCTGCTTCTTCAGCACGACGAAATCGATGAACAGTGCCGCCAGGACCGACACCAAGAAAAATCCCCACAGCCATGCTGGTGCGACAGAACTCATGAAAACTCCCGGACAAGTTGATTGGACTGACCCGGCCGGAGGTGACGCACTGACGGATGCAAGGCGCAGCACCGCAGCGTTCGCACGAACGACCGAGATGCCAAAGAGTCTTGCGGGTGAGGACCGACCACGTGGTGGTGGATCTGACTGCGGGCCCGAGCCGACGATGTTGCCACCATCGGCCGTATTGACGGACTGCCGCGACGGCTTGGCGCCGTTCGCTACTCCCCCTTCAGCAGCGCGGATTATGGCGTGACTCGCGCTGCCTTTCAGGTAGCAGGCGTCGTTTTCTGCGCCACCGGCGCGTTATTCTTGCCGCATGAAGATCATCGTTCGATGGCTGTTGCTGGCAGCCGCCTTGCTACTGGTGGCGTACGTTTACCCTGGTGTGACCGTCAGCAGCTTTGGCTCTGCAATGGTCGCGGCGTTCGTACTGGGCTTGTTCAACACCCTGCTCAGACCGATTCTCGTGCTGCTGACTCTGCCGGTCACGCTGATCACGCTGGGCTTGTTCCTGTTCGTGATCAACGCGCTGATGTTCTATTTCGCAGCCAACGTGCTGTCGGGCCTGAGCGTTACGGGCTTCACCGCCGCCCTGATCGGCTCGCTGATCTACAGCCTGTGCGGCATGGTGATCGACGTGGCGATGGAGCGGATTTTTCCGTCGAAGTAACGTCGTCGCCGGCGCGGCGCGCAGCCACGCCGGCTCATTGGTAGCCGAGTTGCTCGGTCAGCAATTGCTTGCGCTGCGCTTCGATCACGCGCAGGCGCGAATCGATGACTGACGATTCAACAAAATCGGCTGTCGTCTGGTTGCTGCGAGCCAGGTTCTGGCCGGCCCTCAGGCGGTCGATGGCGCCGCGCAGGTCACCCATCACGTAGTGCGACTCCGCCTCGGCACGCAGCGACCGCAGGCCCCATCCGAACTGCGCAGAGACCCGGCCCAGCATGGCCCACGCCTCTGCATCGGAAGGGTAGCGCGCCACCCAGGTCTGCAGTTGTTCAGAGACCTGCCTCAATGCGTCATCGTCCTTGCGGGTGTTCAACGCGAGCGCGATCTGCGCTGCCATCAGCAAGGCCGGACGCGAAGTGGCCCGGGCGTCGGCAACCAACGGACCGGCCGCAGGCTTGGTCAGTCGGGCCAAGGTGGCCTGGGCCCGCGGCGCATCGCCGCGCTGCAGTTGCGATTCAGTAGCGAGCAGCAGCACCGCCCGCACGGCACGGCGATCTGGCGGCATGGCCACATCGGCAGGCGCGGCAGCACCCAGAGCCAGGTCCAGGGCCTTCTTGATCGACGCATCAGCGCGCGACCAGTCGCGCAGCAAGCTGGAGGCCAGCGCAGCCGAGTACGCATCGGCGAACTGTTCGGTGCGCGTGGCTTCGGCTGCCGGGTTTGCGGTGTCGAGGCGCTGCCAGCGTTGTAGCGCCTCGGCACGCGGGTCCATCAGAACGCGGGCACGAGCCAGCGCAGCAGTGTGTTCGAGCGGGGTCGCAATAGACCCGGCCACAAGCACCACCGCCGGCAGTGCCGACGCGCTGCCCGCTTCACCGGCCTCCAGTCGTGCTCGCGCCTCACCGATGCGCGCGGTGGTCAGCGGGTGGCTGCGCAAGTAAGGGAAGTTGCCGCTGTCATTCAGACGCGAGGACTTCTGGAGCCGCTCGAACATCGAGGCCATGCCGGCCGGATCGAAGCCCGCGCTGGTCATCACCGACGCCCCGATGCGATCGGCCTCGCGCTCCATGTCGCGCGAGAAGTTCAACTGACCCTGAATGCCGACGGCCTGCCCGCTGGTGATCAACGCGCCTGCGGCATCACCGCCGCCGGATTGGGTGGCAGCGATCACGCCGAGGATGGTTGCCGCAATGCTGATCAGCGACTGCTGCCGACTGTTGGCAAAACCGCGGGCGATGTGGCGCTGATTGATGTGCGTCATTTCATGCGCGAGCACCGAAGCCAGTTCGTCACGAGTCTGCGTGATCGCCATCAGGCCCAGGTGCACCCCCATGTAGCCACCAGGCAATGCAAAGGCATTGACGCTCGGCTCGCGCACCAGAAACGGCTGATAAGGGAAGCGCTCGCTGAGGTCTTCGCCCAGATCACCGCGCACCTTGGCCGCGGCCAGCAGGGGTTGCCAGAGCGACTGCAGGTACTCCAGAAGAATCGGGTCGTCGAGGTAGTCCGGGTCACGCCGGATGTCGCGCATGATCGCGTCGCCGAGATGCCGCTCGGTGGCGAGGCTGAAATCCGCCGCAGCGCTGTCGCCGAGCGAAGGCAGGTTGTTCTGTGCCCGTGCGAGGGGCAACAACGCGGTGGCCGTCAAGGAAACGCCCAGGACCCCGAGCCGGACAGCGCGCACGATGGCACGCGCGATTCGACATGAGCGGGGCAAGGTGCAGATCAAGAAGACTTTCGCAGTAGTGGTGAATTACCTCGCTTGAGCCGTCATCGCGGCTCGAGCGCTCGTCACTATGATGCCAGCACGACATTGCTGCATTGTTTCCCACCATGACCCCACCCGCCGAGGGCACTGCTCCCGCTACGCAACCAAGCGATCCATCGACCGCTGTCGCGAATCCGGAGGTCTCTCCGCTGACGCATTTCGATGCCGCGGGACAGGCGCACATGGTCGATGTCTCGGCGAAGGCCGAAACCCACCGCATCGCCCGGGCGCGAGGCCAGATTCGCATGCTTGCAACTACGCTGGCGCTGATCGAAGACGGACAGGCAGAAAAGGGTGACGTGCTGGGCGTGGCACGGATCGCAGCCATCCAGGCGGCCAAGCGCACCGCCGAGCTGATCCCGCTGTGCCACCCGCTGCCGATCACACGCGTCGCCATCGACTTCGACATCGACCGCGCTGCCAGCGTCATTCGCTGCACAGCACAGGTCGAGACACGGGGCCGCACTGGCGTCGAGATGGAAGCGCTGACGGCAGTGCAGATCGGTCTGCTGACCATCTACGACATGTGCAAGGCCGCCGACCGCGGCATGGTGATGGGCGAGATCCGGGTGCTGGAAAAACATGGTGGCAAGAGCGGGTCGTGGGTAAGTGGTTGATTAGAAGAGGCTTTTTTGAAAGCCAAGCCGAATCCGCCGCATAGCAGCAACCACAAATCGACAGCCGAAACGCACCTCAAACGATCGCTTGTCCAAATCCTGTCCAACTGAGGATCAGGAAATGGCTTCTTACAGGCAACGCAGCGGCAAGTGGCAAGCACGTGTTCTACGTGATGGCTACCCAGACCAGACCAAAACTTTCGCAACCAAAGCTGATGCCGAAAAGTGGGCGCGGGCACTTGAGTCCGAAATCGACAAAGGGCAGTTCGTCAGTGTCAGCGAGGCCCAGCGGACCACTTTGGGTAATGTGATCGAGCGATATCTGGCAGAAGTTACGCCTTCAATGAAGGGGGCATCAGAAGACACGATTCGGCTCAAGGCCATCATGCGCAAACCTATTGCACGGTGGAGCATGGCTAACCTGAGTGCAGCCCGTATCGCTACGTTTCGGGATGAGCGGCTCAGAGAGGTCAGTGCGGGCACTGTGATCCGCGAACTGGCCTATTTGTCAGCCATCATCAACCAAGCGCGAAAAGAGTGGGGCATCAATGTGCCGAATCCGGTTCAGATGGTGCGCAAGCCGCAAAGCCCGCAATCACGGTCACGGGTACTCACCGATGATGAGATTTCAAAGCTGCTGATGGCGTTGGAGCCGACTGGACGGCGTAGCCAATGGACAAAGCCCGCTGTGCAACTTGCATTGGCCACGGCGATGCGTCGTGGCGAACTGCTGTCTCTTCGGTGGGAACACGTTGACTTGCAGAATCGGACGGCGTTTCTGTCAGACACCAAAAATGGGGAGTCGCGGACGGTGCCCCTGTCCACCGCGGCGGTGCAAGTGTTTGCGGAGTTGCCAAGGCACATCAGCGGTGTCGTGATTCCCGTCAAATTTTTTTCGCTGGATGCAGCATTCAAACGTGCTCGAAAACGTGCCGGACTCGAGGATGTGCGGTTTCATGACCTGCGGCGGACTGCTATCACCCGCATGGCCGAGAAGTTGCCAAACGTGATCGAATTGGCTGCCGTCAGTGGCCACAAGAGCTTGATGGTGCTTAAGCGGTACTACAGGCCAACAGCGTCAGAGCTTGCTCAAAAACTTGGGTAAACATCTCACCATGTGAGTTTGTAACTTCATCAGAGCGATGATAAATTTAGGTCACGTGCAGATCTATGCACGTGACCTTGTAAGGGGTGGCTTTCCCAGAGTGCGGTTGCACATGAATACGCCAGCATCGCCCGGTGCCTTAATGCCGAAGGGCCGCTACAAAAAAAGGTCTCCACCTCGTTGGAGACAGCTTTGTAGCTTGATCTCCAGCACCACTTAGGAGATCAAAGTGATACAAACAACTGGAAATTTTTCTGCGCAAGCCCAATACTTGCAACAGGCAAGGAGCGGCGCTGGCTTCATTTGTTTTAGGACCGTCGGTGGCCATTTTTTTGAAAAACACTTCACCGTCATCAGGGAGGCGCTGAAACTCATTCA
>CANHOE010000214.1 GCA_947462175.1 Burkholderiales bacterium
CTCCGTGCATTGCATCACGCAGATTCGGGATTCAGCGCGACCCCAGCGCATGGGCCTCCAAGGTGGCCAGCGACACGTGATCTAGTGCATTGCGGTGGGTGCTCTCCAGCACCACCGGCGGCGCGACGCCGGCCTTCAGTGCTTCGGCCCAGCGCGAGACGCACAGGCACCAGCGGTCGCCCGGCTTCAGTCCAGCGAAGCGGTACTCGGGATGCGGCGTGACGAGGTCGTTGCCGCGCTCCAGCGAAAACGCCAGGAATTCCGCGGTGACCTTGGCGCACACCACATGCGTGCCCAGATCGTCTGACCGAGTCTTGCAACAGCCATCGCGGAAGAAGCCGGTCAGCGGGTCGTAGGAGCAGGGCACAAGCTCGGTGCCTAAAACGTTCAAGGCCATGGTTCAGTTGGCTCCCGGGGCTTTGGATTTCAGCAGCGTCATCGCGGTGCCTATCAGCGCCGACACCTCGCTCATGTTGCCGGGCACGATCATCGTGTTGTTCTTCTGCGCCAGCTGCGCATAGGCCTCGACGGCCTTCTCGGCCACCTTCAACTGCACCGCCTGCTCACCGCCGGGCGAACGGATGGCCTCGGCGATCTTGCGGATGGCTTCGGCGCTGGCCTCCGCCACCGCCAAGATGGCCGAAGCCTGGCCTTGTGCCTGGTTGATCTCGGCCTGGCGCTGGCCTTCCGATCGTGCGATGAACGCTTCGCGCTCGCCTGTCGCGATGTTGATCTGCTCCTGCTTGCGGCCTTCGGAGGCGGCGATGAGCGCGCGCTTCTCGCGCTCGGCGGTGATCTGCGCCTGCATGCTGCGCAAGATCTCCGCCGGAGGCGTCAGATCCTTGATTTCGTAGCGCAGCACCTTCACCCCCCAGTTGGCGGCGGCTTCGTCGAGCGCGTTGACGACCGAGGCGTTGATGGTGTCGCGCTCCTCGAAGGTCTTGTCGAGTTCCATCTTGCCGATGACCGAGCGCAGCAGGGTCTGCGCCAGCTGCGTGATGGCGAAGATGTAATTGCTCGACCCGTAGCTTGCGCGCATCGGGTCGGTGATCTGGAAATAGATGATCCCGTCGACCTGCAACTGCGTGTTGTCGCGGGTGATGCAGACCTGGCTGGGCACGTCGAGCGGCACCTCCTTCAGGGAATGCTTGTAGGCCACCCGCTCAATGAACGGAACGACGAACTTCAGTCCCGGTGTCAGCGTGCGGTCGTACTTGCCCAGCCGCTCGACGACCCAGGCGTGCTGCTGCGGCACGATCTTGAAGGTCTGCGAAATGAAGATCACCGCGATGACGGCGAGGACGATGGCAAGTTCCATGGGGTGCTTTTCAGATGACGCAATGAGGTTGACGAATCAGGGCTGCGAACCTGGCGCTGACGCAGCCTGCGTGAGCGACAGCGGCGCCAGCACCAGCCAGTTGCCTTCGACTGCGATCACGTGATGCGCGCCTGTGACGACAGCACAGCCGGGCTGCAGGCGTGCCGTCCAGCCACTACCGCGGTAGGTGACACGGGCTGTGCGGTCACTGGACCATTTGGTCACGTGCACCGATTCACCGATGTCCAGGTTGACATCGCGGTTCTCACGCGCCGGAAGGCTGTGCGGATGCCGCTTGCGCGACCAGTGCCACAACGCGGTCGCGCCGCTACCGACGATCGCAGCCACCGCGATCTGCGCCGCTCCGGTCAAGCCGGCATAGGCTGCAATGCCCCCGCTGGCCAGACCGAGCGCAATCATCAGCAGGTAGAACGTGCCAGTGCCCAGTTCAAACGCCACGGCGACGCCTGCTGCGATCCACCAGAACGTGGCCTGTGTCATGTCGATCTCGCCCCCAGCGATTCTGAATTGAAGATATGCGAGTCAGTGTAGTTCGCGCTCGCCGACCACTGCGCTGCATGGACTGAACTCGGCCGCGGCGGGGTGTGGTCCGTTCTGTAGCGGCAACGCCCTAAACTTCGCGCTCTCTTCACGCTGCCCACCGGGACTGCCATGCTGCGCTTTCGCTTTCCGATCGTGATCATCGACGAGGACTACCGCTCGGAAAACACCTCCGGCCTGGGTATCCGTGCGCTCGCCCAGGCGATCGAGAAGGAGGGCTTCGAGGTGCTGGGCGCCACCAGCTATGGCGACCTGAGCCAGTTCGCGCAGCAGCAAAGCCGCGCCAGCGCCTTCATCTTGTCGATCGACGATGAGGAGTTCACGCCCGGCCCCGAGCTTGACCCGGCAGTGCTGAACCTGCGCAAGTTCATCGAGGAGATCCGGTTCAAGAACGCCGACATCCCGATCTACATCTATGGCGAGACCCGCACCTCGCAACACATCCCGAACGACATCCTGCGCGAGTTGCACGGATTCATCCACATGTTCGAGGACACGCCGGAGTTCGTGGCTCGCCACATCATCCGCGAGGCCAAGAGCTACCTGGGCGGCCTGGCGCCGCCGTTCTTCAAGGCCCTGATGGACTACGCGCAAGACGGCTCGTACAGCTGGCACTGCCCGGGCCACAGCGGTGGTGTGGCGTTCCTGAAGAGTCCGGTCGGCCAGATGTTTCACCAGTTCTTCGGCGAGAACATGCTGCGCGCCGATGTGTGCAACGCGGTCGAGGAACTGGGCCAGCTGCTCGACCACAACGGCGCCATCGGCGCGTCGGAGCGCAACGCGGCGCGCATCTTCAATGCCGACCATTGCTTCTTTGTCACCAATGGCACCAGCACCAGCAACAAGATGGTCTGGCACCACACGGTGGCACCGGGCGATGTGGTGGTGGTCGACCGCAACTGTCACAAGTCGATCCTGCACGCGATCATCATGACCGGCGCAGTGCCTGTGTTCCTGCGGCCCACGCGAAACCACTACGGAATCATCGGGCCGATTCCCGAGTCCGAGTTCTCGCCAGACGCAATCCGCGAGAAGATCGCCGCGAATCCGCTGCTCAAGGGCGTCAACCCGAAGACGGTGAAGCCGCGCATCCTTACGCTGACGCAGAGCACCTACGACGGCGTGCTCTACAACACCGAGACGATCAAGCACGCGCTCGATGGCTACATCGACACGCTGCATTTCGACGAAGCCTGGCTGCCGCACGCCGCCTTCCACCGCTTCTATGGCAGCTACCACGCGATGGGCAAGAAGCGCGCACGGCCGAAGGACCAGATCGTCTTCGCGACGCAGTCCACCCACAAGTTGCTGGCCGGCATCAGCCAGGCCAGCCAGGTGCTGGTGCAGGACGCGGTCGATCGCAAGCTCGACCGCCACCTGTTCAACGAAGCGTATTTGATGCACACCAGCACCAGCCCGCAGTACGCGATCATCGCCAGCTGCGATGTGGCCGCGGCCATGATGGAAGCGCCCGGTGGCCCGGCGCTGGTCGAGGAAAGCATCAGCGAGGCGCTCGATTTCCGCCGCGCGATGCGCAAGGTCGACAAGGAGTTCGGCAAGGATTGGTGGTTCAAGGTCTGGGGTCCGGACAAGCTGTGTGCCGATGGCATCGGCAAGAGCGACGACTGGGTGCTGAAGGCCGGCGACAAGTGGCACGGCTTTGGTGACCTGGCTGAGGGCTTCAACCTGCTGGACCCGATCAAGAGCACCGTGATCACGCCGGGGCTCGACATGTCGGGCAAGTTCGCCAAGACCGGCATCCCTGCGAGCATCGTCACCAAGTACCTGGCCGAGCACGGCATCGTGGTCGAGAAGACCGGGCTGTACTCGTTCTTCATCATGTTCACCATCGGCATCACCAAGGGCCGCTGGAACACGATGGTCACGGCGCTGCAGCAGTTCAAGGACGACTACGACCGCAACCTGCCGATGTGGAAGATGCTTCCGGAGTTCGTTGCCAAGTACCCCCGCTACGAGCGGATGGGGCTGCGCGACCTGTGCCAGAGCATCCACACGATGTACGCCAAGGGTGACATCGCGCGGCTGACCACCGAGATGTACCTGTCCGACCTGCAACCGGCGATGAAGCCCAGCGACGCCTACGCCTACATCGCGCACCGCAAGACCGAGCGGGTCGAGATCGACGCGCTGGAAGGCCGCATCACCACCACCTTGCTGACACCCTATCCACCGGGGATCCCGCTGCTGATCCCGGGCGAGGTGTTCAACAAGAAGATCGTCGATTACCTGCGCTTCACCCGTGATTTCAACGCGGCCTTCCCCGGCTTCGACACCGATGTGCACGGTCTGGTCGAGGAAGACATCGAAGGTGGCGGCAAGCGTTACGGGATCGACTGCGTTCGGGAAGACTGATCCGCAGCAGGCCCGGCCCCACACGCTCTGCGTAGGCGCTGACCATGTTCACCTACGTTTGCCTAGGGGCCCATGATCTGAGGCGCTCGGTCGCGTTCTACGACCCGGTGATGGCGGCTCTCGGCCTTCAGCGCTGCGACACCGCCAGCGAGCCTGACTGGGACGGCTGGGTCGGCTGGGGCACCTACGTTGACGAAGGCCGCATCGAGGTGGCGCTGTGGTTGTGCGAGCCGTTCGATGGCCAGCCCGCGAGCGTGGGCAACGGCACGATGGTGGCGTTCGCTGCCAAGTCATGGGAACAGGTTCAAGCGTTCCATCGCGAGGCGCTGGTCCACGGTGGGACGTCCGAAGGCGAGCCGGGATTGCGCGCTCACTACGGGCCAGATTTCTATGCGGCTTATGTGCGCGACCCGGATGGCCATAAGCTCGCTGCGGTGTGTCGCGGTGCCGGATTGCCGAGTGTCTGACACCACGACGTAAACCGTGAGGTCGGCGCGGGAGCAGTCGGGGGTGGAAGCCTTCGCATGCGACAACGGTGCCTGCTGCCGAGAGCGTGGGGTGACCGGCGCAGCGAAGTAAAGGAGGAGGGCCGGACTGGTCCTGCCGGAAGCGTTCGGGCGGTGACCCGGCCCGGAGGACATGAGCGGAGCCGGTCACCTCGCGCCCCCGACAGCCTCGCAGGACTAAGACTGCTAAGGGTGGATCAGCCGATCACTGGTGCACAGCCGGCCGCACCAGCGCCGGGCGGCCGCCGAAGCGTTTCAGGATCGATTGCTCAATGCCGGCTGAATCGAGCCCACAGCGTGACATCAGCACCGCCGGGTCGCC
>CANHOE010000215.1 GCA_947462175.1 Burkholderiales bacterium
CATAGCGGGCCTTTGGCCCCATGGGCTCGCTCCACGCGTTGAGCCTACCTGCGCAATGCGATTGGTTTGTGCAACAAAGCCGATTGAAGAGCGTTTAGGACGTCGCCGATTCGAGATGGCGCCAGTATTGATTGGCGGCGGCCACGGTCTGGAAGTTGATGGCGATGACCTGGGACGCTGCGGTCAGGCCATGGGCATCGTTCGCGTAGGCCGGGCGCAACTGCTTGAGCACGTCGATGTCCGGTTGGGTCGTTTTCACGCCGCGTCGGCTCAGGGTGACAGCCAGTGCAAATCCCTCTTGGGGATTTGCGGTGATCAGGGAGGGAAGCCAGAGATCGCTCATAGGGTGCTTCTGTTATCTGGTATCGGGTGTCGGTCTGCGTTCAGTTCAGAGCCTCGGTGGGGCCGAAGAACTCGAAATGGCGCCTCTCCCTGGGCAATCCGTGGTCGGCCAGCGCCCGGTTGATGCACTGCATGAAGGGTTTGGGGCCGAGGAAATAGGCATCGGCGTCTGCCGGCACCCATTCCTGGATGTGCGCCAGGCTGGGGCGGCCGGAAGCGGCGCCTTCGATGGCGCCGTCCTCATAGGCCAGATGTAGTTTGAAGCGGGGGTACTTGCGCGCCCAGGCATCCAGCGTTTCTTTGAATGCTTGTACTTTTGGGGTGCGTGCGTAGTGAATGAACACGACATCCCGCTCGCCTTGTTCCAACGCAGTTTCTGCCATGGCCAGTGTGGGGGTAATGCCCACGCCGCCACTGATCAGGGCCAAGGGTGCGGAGCCTGCCTGGAGCACAAACTCACCTGCCGGTGGAAACACTTCGA
The DNA here is from genome assembly GCA_947462175.1 of Burkholderiales bacterium. GTDB lineage: Bacteria > Pseudomonadota > Gammaproteobacteria > Burkholderiales > Burkholderiaceae_C > PBB1. The sequence goes on from CANHOE010000215.1 coordinate 824, forward strand.
GCACCTCACCCACGCCGATCTGGTTGTGCAGGTGGTTGGATACGACGCCGTTGGGCTCGCGCTTGACGCTGATGCGCAAGGTGCGGCCATCTGCTTTTTGGGAGAGCGAGTAGTTGCGGCGCACTTCCTGTCCGTCGACCACGAGCTTGAGGCCCAGGTACTGTCCGGGCTGGTGGTTCAGCACCGTCCCCCCATCGACCGGGGCCAGCACGAAGGACGTGATCTCCGTGCTTTCCACCTTCTTTTCGGCGACAGAAAACTGGCGCGCACCGTGCCATCCGCCGGGCGCAGCGGCGATCTGGGCATATTGCGCGCCCTCTGCGCCGATCAGGATGTTGGCGAGTTGCCAGTAGGCGGCGCGCCAGGCTTCAATCACCGCGTTGGTGGCTATGGCTTCTCCCAGCACTTCACGGATGGCGCGCAGCAAACAAGTGCCAACCATGGGGTAGTGCTCCGGCAAGATCTGCAGAGAGACGTGCTTTTGGATGATCTGTGCGGGCAGTTGTCCCAGGGCACCCATGTTGTCGATATGGCGGGCGTATTGCAGCACCGCATTGGCCAGTGCGCGGGGCTGTGTGCCGTGTTGCTGGTGCGCTTGGTTGAACAGCGGGCGAGCCTCGGTGTACTCGGTCAGCATGATTTTGTAGAAATAGGTGGTCAGCGCCTCGCCGCCCCTCTCCAGAAGTGGGACAGTGGCTTTGATGATGGCGGTGTGTTCAATGCTCAGCATGTGTTAGCTCTCTTGTTGATGTTGGGGGGGCGGGCTGGTTAACGACTGCGTGGTTCGTGGTCATAGACCTCGATGCAGACCCTGACGGGCCCCACCGGCTCCACAACATGCGGGCTGAGGGCGTCACATAGCCCGGCGTCTGCGCATCGGGAAGCTCGACGTTCCCGGAGTCCAGGCAAGTCAGCCAGAGGCTGCCGTCCTCCACGGGGATCACGCCCCATAGGTCTTTGTCAGTGTTTTTTCCTTTCTGGAGCGCCAAGCTCTGCGGCCAGACGGTGGTGCACGTCACGCCGGTGGACTTCATTGGCACGCACAGCCAGCACGACGTCGCGCAAGGCAGCCGACTTGGGCAGTCCCCACTACTGGAGGGGGTCAGGACGTCCAGATTTTTCGCCTGTATTTGCACCGGCTTGCCGTGGTGGCGGCCGGAGGAAAGCATCACGGAGGACCAGAAGGGGCTCACGTGGCCGAGGTACTCTGCCCAATGCTCCTCGGGTATTGCGCGTGCAGAAGCTGGGTCAAGCTGTTCGTCTGCGCGAACACGTACGCAAAAAATCGCAATCAAAGTCACTATGCCGGCCTCGTCCATGGCTTGAGGCGAACAGGTTCGAGCAACTGGCAGCACAAGTCTTGGCGAATGGTGTATCTTGAATGCAAGTTTAGAGATGAATCACATATGATGCAAGTTAAATGCATGTTTAACTGGAGGCTCCGTTGCGCCTGACCCAGTTTTCTGACTACGCCGTCCGCGTCATGCTCTACCTGGCGGCCCACACGGAGCGGCTTTGTTCGATCGGTGAGATCGCGAGTGCCTACGAAATCTCTGACAACCACTTGATGAAGGTGGTCAGCAAGCTGGCGGCCGAGGGCTACATCGAATCCGTCCGAGGCCGAAACGGAGGTATCCGGCTGGACCGGCCCGCCACCGAGATCAACATAGGGAAACTCATTCGCCACACCGAGGGGCACATTGACCTGGTGGGCTGTGCGCAATGCAAACTCAATGGGGTTTGCAACCTTCCGGGCCCGCTGGACCTGGCGCTCGCCGCGTTCTTCGCCGTGCTGGAGCGCTACTCGTTGGCAGACGTTCTGGGCACGCAAGACGGCGTGCGCCTGCTGCGGCAGCTAAGCAAAGGCATGCGCTGAGCGATCACCAACTCACCCCAGTTTCATTCGCGGTGGTTGCCTACGACTCTGTTGCGCTATCTACGACTTGATTGGCAAGGAACATTCGTCCGCGAAGAGCGTGACGCTTCACTCCACCGTCACGCTCTTCGCCAGATTCCTCGGCTTGTCGACATCGGTGCCGCGTGCGCACGCGGTGTGATACGCCAGCAACTGCAGCGGCACCACATGCAGGATCGGGCTCAACGCGCCATAGTGTTCCGGCATGCGGATCACGTGCAGGCCCTCGGCGGATTCGATGCGGGTGTCGGCATCGGCAAACACGAACAGCTCGCCGCCGCGCGCGCGCACTTCCTGCAAGTTACTTTTCAGCTTCTCCAGCAAGGCGTCGTTCGGCGCCACAGTCACCACGGGCATTTCTGCCGTGACGAGCGCCAGCGGGCCATGCTTCAACTCACCGGCCGGGTAGGCCTCGGCGTGGATGTAGCTGATTTCCTTGAGCTTCAGCGCGCCTTCCAGCGCGATTGGGTAGTGCAGCCCGCGGCCCAGGAACAGTGCATTTTCCTTGCTGGCAAATTGCTCGGCCCACGCCATCACCTGCGGTTCCAGCGCCAACACCGACTGCACCGCCACAGGCAGGTGTCGCAGCGCTTTCAGGTGCTCAGCCTCCTGCTCAGACGACAGAAAGCCACGCGTCTTCGCCAGCGTCAGCGTGAGCAGGAACAGCCCCACCAGCTGGGTACTGAACGCCTTCGTTGAGGCCACACCGATCTCGATCCCAGCGCGGGTGATGTAAGACAGGGCGCACTCGCGCACCATCGCACTGGTGGCCACATTGCACACTGTCAAGGTGTGCAACATACCGAGCGAACGTGCGTGCTTCACTGCGGCCAGGGTGTCCGCCGTCTCGCCGCTTTGCGTGATGGTGACCACCAGTGTGCGCGGGTTTGGCACGCTGTCACGGTAGCGGTATTCGCTGGCAACTTCCACACTGGTCGGGATCTTGGCGATGCTTTCCAGCCAGTACTTCGCAACAGAGCCGCTGTAGTAGCTGGTGCCGCAGGCCAGGATCAGCACCGAGTCGATGTGCTGGAACACCCGGTCGGCGCCCTCGCCGAAGAGCGCTGGCGAAATGCCCTGCACCGCATCGAGCGTGTCGGCAATGGCTTTCGGCTGCTCGAAGATTTCCTTCTGCATGTAGTGGCGGTAGGGGCCAAGCTCGGCTGCGCCCGAATGCGCCTGCACGGTGCGCACATGGCGCTGCACCTCGTGGAATCGGCCATCGACGCCTGCGCTGTCTTTTGCACTGATGGCCACGCTGCCCAGCTGCAGGTCGACCACATCGCCTTCTTCGAGATAGACGATCTGGTCGGTCACGCCAGCAAGTGCCATCGCATCGCTGGCCAGATAGTGGTCGCCCAGCCGCTCGCCGGTGCCGATGCCCAGGATGAGTGGGGAGCCCGCGCGCGCGCCGATCACGCGCTGCGGCTCGTCGCGGCAGAAAACTGCGATCGCGTAGGCGCCACGCAAGCGTTGCACTGCGCGCTGCACTGCAGTCAACAGGTCGCCGTCGTACAGGTGGTCGACCAGGTGGGCGATGACCTCGGTGTCGGTCTGGCTGTCGAAGCGGTAGCCAAGGCGGCGCAGTTCGTCGCGCAGCTCGTCGTGGTTCTCGATGATGCCGTTGTGCACCAGCGCCACGCGGCCAACGGCAGCCACGCCATCGCTGGCACCGCCTTCATCAGAACCGACAGGACCCGACGAAAAATGCGGGTGTGCGTTGTGAACGGCTGGCGCACCGTGAGTGGCCCAGCGGGTGTGCGCAATGCCGGTGCCGCCTTCGACCTGCTCGGCCGCGACATTGATCTCGAGCTCGGCAACCCGCTCGGTGCTGCGCGCGCGGCGCAGGCCACCGCGCTGATGAACGGCCACACCACAGGAGTCATAGCCCCGGTATTCGAGCCGCTTCAAGCCCTCAATCAGCACCGGAACGATGTTGTGCCTGCTGACGGCGCCGACGATGCCACACATGAGAAATCTCCGGGTTACGGTAGAGCTGCGCCGATGCTACGCAGCCAAGCCTCGCTGCGGGCGAGGTGCACGCAGCGCGAGACAGCGGAATCGAGCAAATGCGGCATTAATCACGTGATCTGTTTGACGATCACCAGGCCCTTCAGGTACTCGCCCTCTGGGAAGGTCACCGTCATCGGGTGATCGGGCGCGGCACCGGTGCGTGCATGGATCTGCCCGTCGATGCCGGCATCGAGCCCGGCACCGGCAACGATCTTGTGGAACAGATCAGCACTGACACCACCCGAGCATGAAAACGTGAACAGCAAGCCGCCGGGCTCGAGCAGCCCGAACGCAAGGCG
>CANHOE010000216.1 GCA_947462175.1 Burkholderiales bacterium
AGTCTTTCAGGGTCTGACGCCTCGTCATTCGAAAGCGGGCACGGCTTTTTGATCGTGCCTGCTTCGACGGTGCGATTCGATTCATGACCAGCCGATGAAGCTCGACAGCGACGACTTCGAACTCTTCGGTGTGCCTCCGCAATTCGAGCAGGACACTGCTGTGCTCGATGCGCGCTGGCGCACATTGCTGAGCGAATTTCACCCAGATCGTTTCGTCAGTGAAGGCGCGCAGGCGCAGCGGCTGGCGATGCAATGGTCGGTGCGCATCAACGAAGCGCATCGGCGCCTGAAAGACCCGCTGGCACGAGCGGCTTACCTCTGCGAACTGCACGGCGCGCCGATCCATGCAGAAGACAACACTGCGATGCCAGGCACCTTCCTCATGCAACAGATGGAATGGCGTGAGTCACTCGATGAGGCTTCGACGCTGGCCGAGGTCGAGGCGCTGGCGACGGCCGTGGCCGCTCATCGCAACGACGCTTTCGGCGAGTTGCGCCTGCTGCTCGACGACCGACAAGACCACGCTGCCGCTGCGCAGCAGGTCAGAGCTCTGATGTTCGTCGAGCGCTTCGCCAGCGACGTCGATCATCGGCTGGAAGCGCTGGAACAATAAACAGATGGCACTCCTTCAGATTTCCGAGCCCGGCGGTGCGCCGGATCCGCACCAGCGTCGCATCGCCGTTGGCATCGACCTCGGCACCACGCACTCACTGGTGGCTTCCGTGCGCCACGGTGTGGCTGAATGCTTGCCGGATTCGGCCGGTCGCGTGATCCTGCCCTCGGCCGTACGGTATCTGCCGAACGGCGGCCGCCAGATCGGTGCTGATGCGTTGGCCGAGGCTGCGACCGACCCCCACAACACCCTGGTCTCGGTCAAGCGATTCATGGGCCGCGGTCTGGCCGACATTGCCGACCGAGCCAAGCTGCCCTACGACTTTGTCGAGGCTCCGGGCATGGTGCAGATACGCACGATCGACGGCATCAAGTCGCCGGTCGAGGTGTCGGCCGAAATCCTTGCCACGTTGCGCCAACGCGCCGAAGACACCTTCGACGACGAATTGTTCGGCGCCGTGGTCACCGTGCCTGCGTACTTCGACGACGCGCAACGCCAGGCCACCAAAGACGCTGCTCAGCTCGCTGGACTGAACGTGCTGCGCCTGATCAACGAGCCGACCGCGGCCGCGATCGCCTACGGCCTGGAGAACGGATCCGAGGGCCTGTACGCGGTCTACGACCTGGGCGGTGGCACCTTCGACATCTCGCTGCTGCGCTTGAGCGCAGGCGTGTTCGAGGTGGTGGCCACCGGCGGCGATTCAGCACTGGGCGGTGACGATTTCGACCATGCGCTGGCCGACTGGGCGCTGGCACAGGCTGGGCTGTCGGCTGAATCCTCACAGGACAAGCGCGCGGTGCTGGTCGCGGCGCGCGCCGCAAAGGAAAAGCTGTCGGCGGCCGACCATGCGACGCTGGCTTGTCCGATGTCCGCCGACAAAGGTTCCGCGACCGAGCTGTCGGTGCGAGTTACCCGCGATCAGTTCGATGCGATCACGCACGATCTGGTCTCGCGTACCGTGACCGTGTTGCGCAAGGTGCTGCGCGACGCGAAGACCGACAAGGCTGCCGTGCAGGGCGTCGTGATGGTCGGCGGCTCAACGCGTATGCCGTCGGTGCAGGCGGCCGTGTCCGATTTCTTCGGCAAGGCCCCACTGAACAATCTGAACCCCGACGAGGTCGTGGCCCTCGGCGCGGCGCTGCACGCCAATACGCTGGCCGGCAATGCCGGTGCCGAAGAGATGCTGCTGCTCGACGTGATCCCGCTGTCGCTCGGCCTCGAGACGATGGGGGGGCTGGTCGAACGCATCATCCCGCGCAACAGTTCCATCCCCACCGCCCGTGCGCAGGACTTCACCACCTTCAAGGACGGCCAGACTGCGCTGGCCATCCATGTGGTGCAAGGCGAGCGCGAACTGGTCAGCGACTGCCGCTCGCTGGCGCGTTTCGAATTGCGTGGCATCCCGCCGATGGTGGCCGGTGCGGCGCGGATCCGCGTGAGCTTCACGGTCGATGCCGACGGCATGCTCAGCGTTGCCGCGCGCGAAGAGGGCTCGGGTGTCGAGGCTTCGATCTCGGTCAAACCCAGTTACGGCCTGGCTGACGAAGACATTGCCCGCATGCTCAGCGAAAGCTTCAGCACCGCCGAGATCGACATGCAAGAACGCGCGCTGCGCGAGTCGCGTGTCGAGGCCGAGCGGATGACGCTGGCCACGCGCGCGGCACTTGCCGCTGATGGTGACCTGCTGAGCGCACAAGACATCGCCGCCATTGAGGTCATGCTCGACAAGCTGGAAACCGCTCGGCAGGGCATCGATCACCATGCGATCGATGCCGCCGTCGAAGCGCTGGCCCACAGCACCGAAGCCTTTGCCGCCGAGCGCATGAACCGGGGCATCCGCAAGGCGCTGTCCGGGCGCCGCGTCACCGAGGTCTGATCAGGAAACTGCATGCCCGTCATCAAGATACTGCCGCACGCCGAATACTGCCCGCAAGGCACCGAGATCACCGCATCGCCTGGCACCTCGATCTGCGAGGCGCTGCTGGAAAACGGCATCGAGATCGAACACGCCTGCGAGATGAGCTGTGCCTGCACCACCTGCCATGTGGTGGTGCGGCAGGGCTTCTCGTCGCTGGGCGAGATGGACGAAACCGAAGAAGACCTGCTCGACCGCGCCTGGGGCCTGGAGCCCGATTCACGCCTGTCGTGTCAGGCCATCCTGTCGCAGCAGGACGTGACGATCGAGATCCCGAAGTACACGATCAATCACGCGAAGGAAGTGCACTGAACACGTGATTCAAGCCGCCTGCTTCTCCACATGTCCGTGCCGCGTGTAGAGGAAGTCCAGCACCTCTTTGCGATAGTTCACATAGCGCGTGTCGGCGGCCAGTTCGATACGGTTGCGGGGGCGAGGGAGATCCACGCTGACGATCTCACCGATGGTGGCGGCGGGGCCGTTGGTCATCATCACGATGCGGTCGGACAGCAGCACGGCTTCGTCGACGTCGTGGGTCACCATCACCACGGTGCTGTGGGTGCGCAGCACGATCTTCAGTAATTCGTCTTGCAGCTTGGCGCGAGTCAGGGCGTCGAGTGCGCCGAAGGGCTCGTCCATCAGCAGCACCTTGGGCTCCATCGCCAGTGCACGGGCGATGCCGACACGCTGCTTCATGCCCCCCGAAATTTCATGTGGGCGCTTGGCAACGGCGTGCCCCATGTCGACCAGTTCCAGTGCTGCCTCGGTACGCGCATTCAGCTGCGCTTTCGACTCGGTGGCACCGAACACCCGCTCGACACCGAGGTGCACGTTTTCGAAGCAGGTCAGCCACGGCAGCAGCGAATGGTTCTGGAACACCACTGCGCGTTCGGGGCTGGGCGCGGCGATCTCGCGGTTGTCACAGAACAGCGCACCCGATGTGGGCAGCGTCAGCCCGGCGATCAGGTTCAGCAGCGTCGATTTGCCGCATCCCGAATGGCCGATCAGCGTCACGAACTCGCCCTTGGCCACGTTCAGGTTGATGTCGCGCAGCGCGTGAAAGCTGCCCTTCTTGGTGTGGAACGTCATTTCGGCGTTTTCCACGAGGATGAAGTTGTTCATGCTCAGTGCTCCTTGAAGCGGCTCAGACGTCGTCGTAGCTGAAGCGCTTGGCGATGGCCACGAGCGCGGTTTCGAGCAGCAGGCCCACCACGCCGATCACGAAGATCGCGATGATGATGTGCTTCACGTTGAGGTTGTTCCACTCGTCCCAGACCCAGAAGCCGATGCCCACGCCGCCCGTCAGCATCTCGGCCGCCACGATGACGAGCCACGCCGTGCCCACCGAGAGGCGCACGCCGGTCAGCATGTACGGCAGCACCGCGGGGAACAGGATCTTCTTGATGATCGTCCACTCCGACAGGTTCAGCACGCGTGCCACGTTCAGGTAGTCCACCGGCACGCGCTGCACGCCCACAGCGGTGTTGATGATCATCGGCCAGATGCTGCAGATGAAGATGGTCCAGATGGCGGCTGGATTGGCAGCCTTGAACACCAGCAGGCCGATCGGCAGCCAGGCCAGCGGCGACACCGGGCGCAGCAGGCTGATCAGGGGCGACACCATGTCGTTGAGCACCTTGAAGCGGCCGATCATGAAACCCACCGGGATGCCGACCGCGGCTGCCAATCCGAAGCCCACTGCCACGCGCTCCAGCGAGAACAGGATGTTCCAGCCGATGCCCTGGTCATTCGGCCCCTTGCTGTAGAACGGGTCGGAGAACAGCGTCACCGCCGCCTTGAACGTTTCCAGTGGCGACGGAAAAGTGGTGCTGTTGATGGTGGCGAGCCCCCACAGCCCCACCAGAAGCCCCAGGCCGACCAACGGGAACAGTGCCTTGAGCAGGACTCCACTCCAGTCGAACGGGATCTTCTGCGGCGCCGATGGCACTGTCACCAAGGTGCTGGCGCTGAGTGCAGAGGACTTTTCGTGCGCCAACTTCTGCGCCTGCAACTCGGCCGAGGCGGCAAGGGGGGTGTGGAACACGGCACTGACCATGATGGACTCCTGGTGGTGTGATGGGAGGCTGGCGCGATCAGGCCCGAATCGCGAAGCTGTCGGCATACTTCTTCGGGTCCTTGCCATCCCAGACCACGCCGTCGATCAGCTTGCTGGTGCGAAGCGCATCCTTCGGCACATTGATCTTCAGCGCGCCGGCCGCCTGCTTGTAGAGGTCGATCTGGTTGATCTGCTGGGCCACGGCGAGGTAGTCCGGATGCTCCTTGATCAGGCCCCAGCGCTTGTGCTGCGTCAGGAACCACATGCCGTCCGACAGGTACGGAAAAGTGACCGCGCCGTCGTTGAAGAACTTCATGTGGTTCGGGTCGTCCCAGGTTTTGCCCAAACCATTCTGATAGCGACCCAGGATGCGCTGGTTGATCGCATCGACGCCGGTATTGACGTAGGACTTGTCGGCGATCGTCTCGGCCATCTTGACCTTGTTCTGCAGGCCCGCATCAATCC
>CANHOE010000217.1 GCA_947462175.1 Burkholderiales bacterium
CATGGCGCGGTAGCAAAGCGGTTATGCACCGGATTGCAAATCCGATTAGCCCAGTTCGACTCTGGGCCGCGCCTCCAGTATTCTGTAAGCCTCGTATCAGACGAGGCTTTTTTTCGAGCGCGCCCGGGTGGTGAAACTGGTAGACACCGCAGACTTAAAATCTGCTGCTTAGCGTCAAGCGGCGTACCGGTTCGATTCCGGTCCCGGGCACCATCAAAGCCCTGCCGATCGCCTCGCGTCGGCAGGCCTCAGTCGGCACCCTAAAATGTGCAGCTTTCCGGTCATCTTGACCTCGGGGGCACAGGGCATGAAGGTGTTGGTGGCAGTCAAGCGCGTCGTTGACTACAACGTCAAAGTACGGGTCAAATCGGACGGCAGCGGTGTCGATCTGGCCAACGTCAAGATGAGCATGAATCCCTTCGATGAGATTGCCATCGAAGAAGCGGTCAGGCTTCGCGAGAAGGGTCTGGTTACAGAGATCGTCGCGGTGTCATGCGGCATATTGGCCTGTCAGGAAACGCTCCGTACCGCAATGGCCATCGGCGCCGACCGCGCCATACTGGTGGAGACCGATATCGAATTGCAGCCGCTGGCGGTGGCCAAGTTGCTGAAGTCCTTGATGGACCGCGAGCAGCCGGGGCTCGTGATCCTGGGCAAGCAGGCGATCGATGACGACTGCAACCAGACCGGGCAGATGCTCGCCGCACTCGGTGGGCTACCGCAGGCCACGTTTGCATCCAGGCTAGAGGTGGTCGATGGTCATGCGCTGGTGACCCGAGAGGTCGATGGCGGCCTGGAAACGCTGAAGCTCACGCTCCCGGCTGTCATCACCACAGACCTGCGCCTCAACGAGCCGCGCTACGTGACGCTGCCCAACATCATGAAGGCGAAGAAGAAACCGCTGGAGGTCGTCAAGCCTGCCGACCTTGGCGTCGATGTGTCTCCGCGCATCAAGACGCTGAAGGTCGCGGAACCACCGAAGCGCAGCGCAGGGATTAAGGTGCCCGATGTCGCCACGCTGGTATCGAAATTGAAGAATGAAGCGAAGGTGATCTGAGATGACGACGTTGGTAATCGCTGAACACGACAACGCGTCGCTCAAGGGGGCCACGCTCAACACCGTGGCCGCTGCTCTGAAGATCGGCGGCGAGATACATGTGCTGGTCGCGGGTCTCGACGCAGCGGCCTCTGCCCAAGCGGCTGCTGCTATTCCCGGCGTCAGCAAGGTACTGCACGCAGAGGCACCGAGCTTTCAGCATGGGCTGGCCGAAGCCATTGCAACGCAGGTGCTGGGTGTCATCGCGGCAGCAGGTGACGCCTACACCCATGTCCTGTTTGCGGCCACCGCATCGGGCAAGAACATCGCGCCCCGCGTCGCAGCCTGCCTTGATGTCGCTCAGATTTCTGACATCACGCAGGTCGTGTCGGCAGATACCTTCGAACGCCCGATCTATGCTGGCAATGCAATTGCCACCGTGCAGAGCTCGGACGGCGTCAAGGTCATCACGGTGCGCGCGACCGGCTTTGAACCCGTGGCAGGCAACGGCGGATCTGCGCCCATCGAAGTGATCGCACCATTGCTGGATTCCGGCAAGTCGAGCTTCCTGGGAAGCGAGATCGCTCGTAATGACCGCCCCGAACTGACGGCGGCAAAGATCATCGTCAGCGGTGGTCGCGCGCTCGGCAGCGTCGAGAAATTCAATGAAGTGCTGACGCCGTTGGCCGACAAACTCGGTGCCGCGTTGGGTGCGAGCCGTGCAGCAGTCGATGCGGGCTATGCGCCCAACGACTGGCAGGTCGGGCAGACCGGCAAGATCGTCGCGCCGCAGTTGTACGTGGCGGTCGGCATCAGTGGTGCGATCCAGCATCTGGCCGGCATGAAGGACAGCAAAGTCATCGTGGCCATCAACAAGGACGGTGAGGCGCCGATCTTCAGCGTGGCCGATTACGGGCTCGAAGCGGACCTGTTTACCGCCGTGCCTGAGCTGGTTTCAGCCCTCTAGCCCGGCCAGACGATGAGCTACGCCGCTCCGGTCAAGGACATGCTTTTTTGCATGAAAGAGCTGGCCGGACTGGAGGCGCTCAGCCGGCTGCCAGGCTTCGAGGATGCAGGACTGGACACTGCCGAAGCGGTGCTCACCGAGGCGGGACGCTTCTGCGCAGAAGCGGTGGAGCCGTTGAACGCCGATAGTGACCGGCATCCACCCGTTTGGCACAACGGCGAGGTCGCCACTTCGGCTGGCTTCAAGCAAGCCTTCAGCCAGTTCAGCTTGGGCGGCTGGCAAGGGCTGCAGCACCCGGTCGAGTTCGGTGGCCAGGGTCTACCGAAGACGATCGGCGCGGCGTGCGCTGAGATGCTCAACAGCGCGAGTCTCAGCTTTGCGCTGTGCCCGCTACTGACCGATGGTGCGATCGAAGCGCTGCTGACGGCCGGCAGCGCCGATCAACAGCGACTCTTCCTGCCGAAGATGATCGATGGCACCTGGACCGGCACGATGAACCTGACCGAGCCGCAGGCGGGCTCCGATCTGGCGATGGTGCGCACGCGCGCGGTGCCGCAAGGCGACGGGACCTACCGCATCAGCGGCCAGAAGATCTACATCACTTACGGTGAGCACGATATGGCCGAGAACATCGTCCACCTCGTGCTGGCGCGGACGCCCGATGCGCCGCCAGGCGTCAAGGGCATCAGCCTGTTCCTGTGTCCCAAGTTCCTCGTCAATGCCGATGGCTCGCTGGGTTCGCGCAACGACGTTTACTGCGCGTCGATCGAGCACAAACTGGGTATCAAGGCCAGCCCGACCGCCGTGCTGGTGTTTGGTGGCGACAAGGGCGCGGTCGGACCCGGCGCCGTGGGACATCTCATCGGCGAGGAGAACCGCGGCCTCGAGTACATGTTCGTCATGATGAACGCGGCGCGCTTTTCGGTGGGTGTGCAAGGCATTGGCGTGGCCGAGCGGGCCTACCAGCGTGCGGTGGCCTACGCGCGCGACCGCGTGCAGAGCCGACCGGTGGATGCGTCTCTTCCGGCAGGCGCGCCCATCATTCACCACCCTGACGTCAAGCGCATGCTGCTGACGATGCGCGCGCACACGGAAGGCGCTCGTGCATTGGCCTGCGTGTCGGCGTCTGCTTTTGACACCGGGCATCGCCATCCGGACGCCGCGGTGCGCCAGGCCAGCCAAGCCTTCCATGAGTTTACTGTCCCGCTGGTCAAGGGCTATGGCACCGAGATGAGCATCCAGGTCACCAGCCTTGGTGTGCAGGTGCATGGCGGCATGGGCTACATCGAGGAGACCGGTGCGGCGCAGCATTTGCGCGATGCCCGCATCCTGACCATCTACGAAGGCACGACCGCCATTCAGGCCAATGACCTGCTCGGGCGCAAGACTTTGCGCGATGGTGGCGAGCTGGCTCGGTCCATCGCTCGGCAGATCGAAGAAACAGAAGTGGCGCTGGCTGTAGGAACCAGCACGGCTGCGCGTTCGATGCTGCGTTGGTTGCGGGCGTCTCGGCAGGCATTTGTCGAGGTGGTTGACTACGTGCTTGCCCGCGGCCGTGCACATCCAAGCGAGGTGTATGCCGGCTCGGTGCCGTACCTGATGCTGGTGGGGCAGTTGATGGCCGGCTGGCAACTGGCGCGCTCACTGGCGATTGCGGAAGCTCAGCTTGCGGTCGAGTCCGACCCCGTGCTGGGAGACGCAGCCTTCCTGAATGCCAAGATCGCGACCGCCCATTTCTATGCCGAGCACATCCTCAGCACGTTGCCGGGCCTGCGAGACGCGATCATCGATGGCGCTGAGAGTGTCGGCGGGTTGGCGGTCGACTCATTTTGAGCGCTCCTCACTATCCGTTTCCTGCGGTTCTGAGGAACCTTCCGCTGCCCATCATCGGCGCCCCACTGTTCATCATCAGCCATCCGCAACTGGTGATTGCGCAGTGCAAGGCCGGCGTCGTCGGTTCGATGCCGGCACTGAACGCCCGCCCAGCGTCTCAGCTGGACGAATGGCTGTCCGAGATCACCGAGGCGTTGGCCGCTCACGATGCTGCGAATCCCCAGCGGCCAGCAGCGCCGTTTGCGATCAACCAGATCGTCCACAGGAGCAACGACCGTCTCGAGCACGACATGGCGCTGTGTGTGAAGCACCGGGTGCCCATCATCATCACCTCGCTCGGAGCGCGCGCAGAAATCAACGACGCGGCGCACAGCTATGGCGGTGTGGTCCTGCACGACGTCATCAACAACGGTTTTGCCCACAAGGCGATCGAGAAGGGCGCTGACGGACTGATCGCGGTGGCCGCCGGTGCGGGTGGCCACGCGGGTGTGAAGAGCCCGTTTGCGTTGATCGAGGAGATCCGCGAATGGTTCGATGGCCCGTTGGCGCTCAGCGGTGCCATCGCCACAGGCGATGCCGTGCTTGCGGCGCAAGCGATGGGCGCCGACTTTGCGTACATCGGTTCTGCGTTCATTGCCACCGACGAGGCACGCGCGTCCGACGCTTACAAGCAGATGATCGTCGACAGTTGCAGCGACGACATTGTTTACAGCAACCTGTTCACGGGCGTGCACGGCAACTACCTGAAGGGCTCCATTCAGAACGCGGGCCTCGACCCCAGCGCATTGCCCGCCAGCGACGCCCGCGCGATGAACTTCGGCGGTGAATCCATCAAGGCCTGGAAAGACATTTGGGGCAGCGGACAGGGTATCGGTGCCGTGCGGGAGGTGGTCCCTGCACAGGTCTTGGTTGCGCGTTTGACGGCCGAGTATGAGCGGGCACTGATCCGCTTGACTGCCCGTTGACACGGCGAGAGAAAGCCCGTGAACAAGGTGCATTTGCAGGCCATCGCTATGGGGTCGCGGTGGTACAGTCGCGTCCTTGACTTGAAAGGTCCTTCCCGTCCCCTACGCTGATTTGCAGCTTAGTCGGGTCGCTTGTCCGCCCACCGGTGCAGCCGGGTCGCGGAAGGTTTTTAAACCCACTATCGCGCTGGAAACCAGCGCATGAGGTGAGCGAAATGATGCAGGA
>CANHOE010000218.1 GCA_947462175.1 Burkholderiales bacterium
GGTGTAGAGGTACTGGATGGCCTCGTCGACCCAGCCCTTGAAGTAGCCCGCCATCAGCCCCAGGCCCACCGCCAGCGGCAGCGTGGCGATGGTTGCCAGCGTGCCGATGACGAAGGCAGTGCGGATGCTCTTGAGCGCCTGGTAGAGCACATCGTTGCCGGTGCGGTCGGTGCCAAGCAGGTGGTAGTGGTTCATCAACAGCGCAGCCGGCCCGCCGATCAGGCACAGCACCACGACGACGCTCAGCGCGGCACGCCAGCGGATGTCGCAGTCGTCGTGCCACACGCGCGCGGCGGCCTCGCGCCACGCCCAGCCATGGCGGCGGGCGACACCACGCACGACCCAGGCGCCGAGTAACAGCGCGACCGCGGCACCGATCGCCAGGCCACCGGCCACCCGCTTCGCCATGTCACCGGCCCACTGCGTCGCCGGATCGCTCAGGTGCGCGCCGCCGTGCAGCAGACGCGGCGGCAGTCGGCGGACCTCGCCTTCCACCGTCAGCGATTCGAGCGTGAAGCTCTGGTACGCCAATGGCCTTGAATAGGTCGCCTCGCGAGAATCGATCAGGTCAGCCAGCAGCACATCGAGCAGCGACTGCGTGCGGGTGTCGTAGGCCACCGACGGCGCTGCGGCTTCGTTGCCGGCGGCCGGCAACGCACGGCGGAAGTGCACGCTGTCGAGCAGCGTCAGCAAGAGACACAGCCCGAGCACGATCGCCGACGCGAAGGCGGCCGCGTCACGGAAAACCAGCGTCCAGCTGGCGCGCAGGTTCGGACTGCGCCAGACGATGCGTGCGTAGACCAGCAAGGCAATCACCAGCGTCCACATCACCGCATCGGTCCACAGCAGCACGAACTTCGGCAGCATCGTCGTCATGTCAGTGCCGCCCGGCCGCCCGAAGGAACTGACGCGCCCCCTCGGGGGGCAGCGAATGCAATGAGCGTGGGGGCACCATCATGTCAAGCGCACCCGCGGGTCGATCCAGGTGTAGGCGATGTCGATCACGATGTAGCTCAGCACGTAGAGCAGAGAACCGAGGAACACCATCGTGCGCACGACCGCAAAGTCCTGGTTGCTGATCGCGTCGATCACATAGGCACCCAACCCGGGCAATCCGAAGAAGCTCTCGAACACCAGGCTGCCGAGGAACACATACGGCAGGTAGCCACCGGCGCTGGTAACGATCGGGATCAGCGCATTGCGCAGCACATGGGCGCTCAGCACACGCGGCTCGCTCAGGCCTTTCGCACGCGCGGTGCGCACGTAGTCTTTGCCTGTTTCCTCCAGGAACATGGCCCGGTACAGGCGCGCCTCGCCACCGAGCCGAGCGAACAGTGAGAGGGCAATCGGCAGCAGCAGGAACTTGACCGCATCGAGCCCGGGCGCATAGCCCGAGATCGGCGCCAGCCGCAGCATGCGCGAGAAGAAGAACTGCCCGACGATGATGTAGAACAGGCTGGAGATCGACAGCATCACCACGCACAACACCACGCCCCAGGCGTCGAACCGAGTCTGCCGGAACATTACCAGCAGCAGCGCGAATGCGGTGCTCGCGATCACCTGCAGGATGAACAAGGGCAACGCCAGCTGCAGGCTGACCGCCATCCGCGAACTCACCTGGTGGCCGATGTCGCCCGCGCTCTCGGCATCGGCGCGGCCGAACTGCAGCGTGAACAAGGAAACCGATCGCTCCCAGAAGATCGTCTCGGTGTAGCGCTCGCTGCCCTGCCGCGCCGGGTTCGCATACAGCGGCTTGTCATAGCCGCGCTCGACCTTCCACTTGTCGATCTGCTCGGCCGTCACGCGCTTGCCGCCGATGTTCAGGCGCGCCATGTCGTCGGGCGTGTTGACGGTGAAGAACAGGAAAAAGGTCGCCAGGTTCACGCCGATGAGGATCAGCACGCCGTATCCGATGCGGCGGACGATGGCGCTCAGCATCGCCAGCTCCGGTGCAGCGGCATGCTCGATCTCACGACAGCACCACGCCCCGTGCATCGAGCCGCTCGCGCCGTCGGAAGCTGCGCAGCGCCAGCCAGACGATCGCGATCAGGCCCGCTGCGCCCAGCCCCATCGGCCACCACACCGGCCGGTTCCACTCGGCCTGACGGCGCACCCTCTCAGCCGCGTCGATGCGGATGTAGCGCGCCATGTCGCGCACCAGCACGGCCGGTTTGACGTTGTGCACCCAGGCCTGAAACGCACCCGAGGAATACGGGAAATAGCCGAAGGACCACGGTGCGTCCTGCTGCACGATGGCGGTCATCCGGTCGATCAGTGCCTGCTTTTCGGGGCCATCGTCGACGCCCTTGAGCTGTGCGAACAGCGCGTCGTACTCGGTGTTCGCGTAGTTCGCGGTGTTCTCGCCGTCGGAGGTGGATTTCGCGTTCGGGCCATATAGCAGGAACAGGAAGTTCTCGGCGTCGGGGTAGTCGGCCAGCCAGCCCGACCAGAAGATCTGGTGCTTGCCCTTGCGCACCTTGTCCTGGAACTGGTTGTTGTCGGTGGCGCGGATTTCGAGCTGCACATCGATCTTCGCGAACTGCTTGACCATCCAGTCGAGTTGCGACTTCACCTCGGGCGTGGGCTGGTTGTAGAAGTCGTAGTTCAAGACCAGTGGGCGGCCGGTCACGGCGTCACGACCACCGGGATAACCGGCCTCGGCCAGCAGCTTCTTCGCGTCCTCGATCGGGCGCCGCACCACCTTGCCACCGACGAGATGGTGCGTCACGGTGTTGATGCCCTGCGGCTGGTCGTGGCGAGAACCGAAGATGCCATCGGGCAGCGGACCCATCGCGGTTTCGCCTGCGCTCTTCGGGAAGATGCGGCTGTACTCTTCCCAGTCGATCGCGATCGAAATCGCCTGGCGCAGTTGGCGATTCTTCGCCTGCCGCGCCGGCGTGTCGCCCTGCCCGATCACCGGGTCGAGCATGTTGAAGCCGAGGTACCACGAGGTCACGTCGGCGAACTTCGGCAGCTGAAAACCGCGCGCGGTGTAGTCGCGGCGCACGTCTTCCGAGTCGTCCATCTCGACCAGGAACTCCAGCCCGTCGTCGGTGCGCTCGATGCGCGGGATGTCGTAATAGCCTTGGCGGAACTTCGCGCGCAGCGGCACGCTTTCTTTCTCGATCACCGAGACGATCATGTCGACGAATGGCGTGGGTTTACCGCAATCGGCGAGCATGCCGTTGGTCTTGTCGGCCTCGACGCCTTCGCAGGGATAGGGCTCACCGCGGTAGCTCGGGTTGCGCTTCATCACGTGCCGCGTGTCCTGCACCGACTCGACCATCATGTACGGCCCGGTGCCCACGGGCCAGGTGTCGAGCGACAGACCATTGGCGGCCATACCGGACTGGGCATAGAAGGCATCGGCCTCCCAGGGCACCGGTGCCATGAAGGTCAGCGACATCCAGTAGCTCCATTGCGGGTACTTGCCCTTGATGCGGATACGCAGCAGGTGCTTCTCGGGTGCGGTCGCGCCGATCAGCGGCCACTTCCGGAAGTCGAGAAACGGCTTGTCGCGCGCAGCTGGATCGAGCCCCTCACGCAACTTGGCATCCTCGTCCTTGATCAGCGAACCGTAGTCCTTCAGACCCAGCACGTATTCCGAGAAGATGCCGTAGATCGGCGTCGTGATGCGCGTCGTCGCCTGGCGCTTGAGCGCATAGACGTAGTCCTCGGCCACCAGTTCGCGTGTGCCCTGGTGTTCGAACTGCCAGGGTGAGCGACGATCGGCGAGCTCGCCAGGCTTGAGCGCGTGGTACCGGTAATGCCCTTGCGCATCGGTCGCGAAGGCGGGGTGCGGCTGGTACTGGATGCCGGGCTTGATGTGCACGTCGTAGACGCTTTCGACGATCTCGGCGGCTGGCGCATCGGGGGGCAGCGGCTGCCCGTTCTTGTCGAGGTATTTGGGCTGGGCCACCTCGACCGCCGTCTTGCCCACCAGCACAAAAGGCCGCTTCAGGTAGTGGTAGCCGTAGGGCGGCTCGTAGATCTGGTAGGTGTACGGCGTCTCGTTGCTCCAGTAAGACGCCGTGGGATCGAGGTGGCGCGGCGAGCTGCCGGACACCGCCGTGTACAACGTGTTGGAAGCCGCCGCGCCGTCGGGCAACGGGTTGTTGTTGCAACCCGTCAAAAGACTCGCCAGCGCGACCAGGCCTGCGCCGACGAGCCCGCGCATCACCAGGCGACCAGGACGTCGCGCCCCTGCACGACCAGCCGGACCTTGGCACCGACCGGCATCGTCACCTTGGTGGGCACATGACCGAACGGCAGGCCGGTCAGGATCGGCGTCGTGGTCAGGCTGCGCACCTGTGCGATGGCGGTTTTCAGCCGGTAGCCGCGGTCCAGCGGCGAACGGCGGTAGCCACTGAAGTCGCCGAGCAGAACAGCTTTCTGGGCGTCGAGGACTCCCGCCTGATGCAGTTGCAGCAGGCTGCGTTCGACTCGGTACGGGTGCTCGTTGACGTCTTCCAGGAACAGGATGCCACCGCGCGTCGTCGCCGCCTTCGGCCAGTGCGCGGTGCCCAGCAGCGAGGCGACCATGCACAGGTTGCCACCCCACAAGGTGCCACGCACGGCCAGGCCGTCAAAGCCCGCTTCGGTGCGGAAGCCCACGGCTTCCAGCGCGCCGCTCATCGCTTCGACGAAGCAGGGCTCGGTGATGTCGTCGACCGCCTCGCCGCCGAAGTCACCGCACCCCATCGGCCCGGCCCAGGTCAGGCCCACCACGCCACGCGCGGGGTGGTCCATGTGGTCGCCGCGACGGTGGCTGTCGTCGTGATCGTGGCTGTGCGCGTGGCAGGTGTCAGCGCCCTTGCCTGCACCCTTCCGATGCGCGAGCAAACCGAGTTGGAATGCGGTGAAGTCGCTGTGTCCGACCCAGCGCGTGCCGCATTCGATGCTGCGGTGGATCAGCGGCCAGTCGATGCGGTCGAGCAGCCGGGTCAGGCCGTAGCCACCGCGCGTGGCCATGGCGATGTCGGGCGCGCGCTCGGCGACGCGGTGCAA
>CANHOE010000219.1 GCA_947462175.1 Burkholderiales bacterium
ACGACGCCTGGTTCTGCGGATACCAGCATGAACTGGTGGCGGTGGTGTGGATGGGCTATGACAACCCGCGCAAGCTGGGTGACCGCGAAACCGGTGGCGGCTTGTCGCTACCGATCTGGATCGACTACATGAGCACTGCGCTGAAGGGCCGCCCGGAAAGCGAGCCACTGCCGCCAGAGGGCGTCGTCAACATCGGCGGTGAGTGGTACTACGAGGAGTATGTGCAGGGCGGCGGCGTGAGCAGCTTGGCCCTCGAAGACAGCACGCCGAAACCATCCAACGCGGAAGAGCGCAAAGGCATCCTCGACCTGTTCTCACGCTGACGAGACCGGTCGCGCGCTCCTGGGCTCAGCCGGGGGTGAACGTCAGTGACTTGCCACTCTGTTCACTGGCGCATTCCGACAGCACTGTATGGAATACCCCGCCGTTGCGAGTGTCCTGCCATTCGCCGCTCACCTGCTTGAAATGGAAGCCGCCGCGGCGCGCAGCAAGCCACAACTCCTGCAGCGGAGGCTGGGTGTTGACGACGATCTTGCTGCCCCCAGGAAAGCTCAGCTCGAGCATGCCGCCAGTGCGATTCGCATCGATGTCGATCACGTCATCCTGCAACCAACCATCGATCGTTGCCTCGATCCTGGCCAACACATCACCGGCCGCTTCGCGGAACTCGGCGTCAGACAGGGGCGTGTGGGAAGCGAAGGCAGGCATGGTCAGTAGAATTCATTCGATGTCCGATCAATTGGAAAGTTTAGTCCCACGGAGATGCAGGCCTGTCACGATGGCCGCGTTGATCACCATGGGTTTACTGCTGACGGGTTGTGGGCAAAAGGGCCCTCTGACCTTGGCCCCCAAGGCGAAGGCGCCATCCACGGCCCAGAAAGCCTCCTCGCGTCCAGCTGCCACGGCGGGCGCAATGTCCGCCATCCCCCCAGACCCTGCAGCCTCAACGGCGCGCCCATGGGGCAGCCCTCCGCAGTGATGTACTGATGACACTTCCCGGCTCACCTCACGTTGCTTACCTCGGCCATGTCCTCAAGCTCGAAGACTGCGCCGTCGCCGATCTGGCCGCACGCTTCGGTACACCGCTCTATGCCTATTCACAAAGTGCCATGCGCATGGCGCTGTCGGCCTACCAGCGCGCACTCGAGGGCCGCAATCACCTGATCTGCTACGCGGTGAAGGCCAACTCGAACCTGGCCGTGCTGCAGACTTTTGTGCGCGCCGGTTGTGGATTCGACATCGTCTCGGCCGGCGAGCTGGCACGCGTACTGGCCGCAGGCGCCTCACCGTCAAGGGTCGTGTTCTCCGGTGTCGGCAAGACCCACGCCGAGATGCAGCAGGCGCTGGATCTCGGCGTGATGTGCTTCAACGTCGAAAGCGAGGCCGAGCTGGAAGCACTGTCGGCAGTGGCTGTTCAGGCGGGCCGCACCGCGCGGATCAGCCTGCGCGTCAACCCCGACGTCGATGCGAAGACGCACCCGTACATCTCGACCGGGCTGAAAGGCAACAAGTTCGGCATTGCTCACGAGCGCGCGGTCGCGGTTTATGCCCGCGCAGCTGCGCTGCCTGGCATCGAGATCGTCGGCATCGACTGCCACATCGGCTCGCAGATCACCGAAATCGACCCCTACCTCGACGCGCTGGACCGCATGCTCGACCTGATCGAGGCGATCGAAGCGAGTGGCGTGAAGCTGCACCACCTCGACCTCGGCGGCGGCCTGGGAATCACCTACACAGACGAAAAACCCCCGACAGCAGCTGACCTGATCAACGCGCTGCTGCAGCGCATTGACGCGCGCGGGCATGGACACCGCAAACTGATGTTCGAGCCGGGCCGCTCACTGGTCGGCAACGCTGGCGTGCTGGTCACCGAGGTGCTGTATCTGAAGCCATCGGACGACGTGGATGGCAAGCACTTCTGCATCGTCGACGCCGCGATGAACGACATGGCGCGCCCGGCGATGTACGAAGCCTGGATGGGCATCGTGCCCTGCCGCCTGCGCGACGAACCGCCGGTGACGTATGACGTGGTCGGCCCGGTCTGCGAGTCGGGCGACTGGCTGGGCCGCGACCGCTCTCTGGTGGTGCAGGCCGGCGACCACCTCGCGCTGCTCTCTGCCGGCGCCTACGGCATGAGCATGGCCAGCAACTACAACACCCGTGGCCGCGCCGCAGAGGTGATGGTGTCAGGCGACGAAGCCTGGTTGATCCGCGACCGTGAAGCGCCTGCAGAGCTGTTCCGCGGAGAACACTTGTTGCCGTAGTACTTGAGCGTCGAGATAGCCGCTCCTCATCGGCCGGCGCTCGGGCATCAGGCAAAACAGCTCTTCACGACCCAGCGCGGCCGAGGGACGTCTGTGAGACGTAGATGCTTGAAGAGTGGAGTCTGCTGCGACTGACTCAGACCGTCCAGCGCATCAGCGTCACGATCAGGACCAGACTGCCGAGGCCAAGATTTATCGCGACCCAGTTGCGGATCTGTGCAAGCGCCGCAGCACCGGTGGCCCAATCGGACGCAGCCACAGCACGTTCAAGCCTCTTGTACAAGGCAAAGCGGATGTGCATGAAGATGGCCACCATCGC
Organism: Burkholderiales bacterium; assembly: GCA_947462175.1. Classification (GTDB taxonomy): domain Bacteria; phylum Pseudomonadota; class Gammaproteobacteria; order Burkholderiales; family Burkholderiaceae_C; genus PBB1. The sequence goes on from CANHOE010000219.1 coordinate 2,584, forward strand.
AACGCCAAGCACAGCCATGATCGTCCAGGCCAGCGGCATCTCGAAGCTGCCGCCAGCCTGCACCACCTGCTTCGCCGCTCGCCCCAGCATCCACACACCGCTGACCAGCGCTAGCAAGGAAGCGACGAGTACGGCCTGGAAGAAGCGGCCGAGCACATCGCGCATCAGACGCAGCCGCACTGGCGGTTCAAGTTGGGCAACGGCCGGGCGCAGGAAAAAATGCGCGAACACCATGCCGCCTATCCACACGATGATGGAAAGCACATGCAAGGTCTTGAGTGTCATGTAGATCATTGAATAGTCCTGGTCACATTGAAACCCACCGCATCATCCACTCGCTGCCCCAGACCCACGCCATCACCACCAAGCCTGTGGTGATGAACAGCGCCAAGCCTGCGGTCGTCAGCCCGAGCAGCACGGCGACGCCATCGCGAAACACCAGCCCCAATCCGATGAGCATCATCGACATCGCGGGCAGCACGTTGCCAAAGGGAATCGGCAGCACGATGATGACGGCCATCAGCCCAACCGCCAAGGCGGTCCATGAACGTCGGCCCACCACGGCGAAATGGCTCAGCCTGGCCCTGGCGTAGCGTCCAGCCAAGGAATAGGTGGACGCGAGCAAGCACAGCACTCGAATCGCCCAATGGCGAGACAACTCTAGTTCGGCCACGCGCTGGGGAAGACATGCCCCTGAATGACCTTGCCACATTGCGGCTGCCAGCGCAGCCATCCCCAGGCCAAGTACCGTTCCCACGCCCGGCACCGGCAGCAGGCAAGGCGCTGCCATCAGCAGCAGCAAGGCGCCGTGCGCCTCGGGACCGTGAGCCTGCGCCATGGTCTGCATCGACACCCTCTCATCAGGCAAGGCCGCGGCGGCATCGCGCAGCCGCTGCACGATGGCCGCGGTCATGTCGGCGTGCCAGCAGTGGGCTGCCCGCGGGTCTTCCAAAGCGACACCAGCACACCACCGGCGATGAGCCCGAAGGTCACGCTGAGAGAGATTACCGGTGGGATCTTGCCGATCACGCCAACCAGGAAGATCTTCGAGCCGATGAACACGAGCACCAGGGCCAGCGCGTACTTCAGATACTTGAAGCGATGGATCATTGCCGCCAGCGCGAAGTACAGCGCGCGCAGACCCAAGATAGCAAAGATGTTGCTCGTGTAGACGATGAACGGGTCGGTGGTGATGGCAAAGATGGCTGGCACTGAATCGACCGCGAACACCAAGTCTACGAACTCGATCAACACCAGGGCCAGGAAAAGCGGGGTAGCAAAGCGCTCGAGCTTGCCGCTCGCCGGGTCAGCCTCCTGCACCCAGAAGGCGTTGCCGCGCAGTCCGTCGGTCACCCGCATGTGTCGCTTCAGGAACTTCAGCAGCGGGTTGTTGGCGATGTCAGGCATGTGGTCGGCAATGATCCACATCTTGATCCCTGTAAAGATCAGGAAGGCGCCGAACAGATACAGCACCCAGCTGAACTGGCTGACCAGCGTGGCGCCGAGGCCAATCATGATGGCGCGAAGCACGATCACACCCAGGATGCCCCAGAAAAGCACCCGATGTTGGTACTGCCGCGGGATCGCAAAGAAGGTGAAGATCAGCGCGATGACAAAGACGTTGTCCATCGACAGCGACTTCTCGATCATGAAGCCGGTGTAGTAGTCCATGCCGCTTTGCGCGCCCAGGTACCACCAGACCCAGGCACCAAAGATCAATGCGACGCTGATGTAGCCGGCCGAGAGCAGAAGGCTCTCGCGCACGCCGATCTCCTTGTCGCCCTTGTGCAGGACGCCGAGGTCGAAGGCCAGAAGCGCGACGACGATGCCCAAGAAGGTAAGCCAGATCCAGGCCGGTTTGCCAAGGAATTCAGCTGCGAAGAGGGGGATCAGGGCATCCATTGGCGCTTTCAGATGATTGCGGCCACAGCGGTGCCGACACTGAACAGACCGCCAACAGCACCCAGCAACGCCACGTCACGCTTTTCGTTGCCAAGACGCCAGGCCTGGAAGGTGACGGCAAACATCGTGGCGGTCATGACGGCGAGAAGGAGAACAGTGGTGCCCATGCGTATTCTTGTTGCAGAAAAGATCCTGGATCTTCGGCTGCTTCGCGTTTCGAATGAATCAGCGCCGGCATGAGTGCGGGTTCGTATTTCCCGAAGCTCTCAGATGAACCAGTCAGCCCGAGGCTGCCGGGCCCACCGAGGAAGCTGCCGACGTGGTCGAACGCCGGCGCAACACAGCGATCATTCCGCTGAGCACAACGCCAAAAACGATGAGCAGTGCGCTGCCGATAGCCCAGACCGACCAGATCGCCACCGACAGCCCACCCGCCAAAGCCGGAGCCCAGTCCAACACGGCTTCGATGGAGGGAGTAAAAGCCGAGAGCGTTGAAGTG
>CANHOE010000220.1 GCA_947462175.1 Burkholderiales bacterium
GACGCTCCATTCGCGAAAAGAACCCGATGTTGAGTTCGTGGGCAGCCTGCGCTCCCACGCCATTCGTCACCTCGATCCCGGCAGCTCGCAAGCGCGCGGCGCCAAGCCCAGCGACCAGAGGATTCGGATCTTCGATTGCCATCACGACGCGGCTCACGCCGGCTTGAACCAAGGCATCGCAGCAGGGCGGCGTGCGGCCGTGGTGCGCGCAGGGCTCGAGCGTGACGACGACGGTCGCACCGCGCACCGAATGGCCATGCTCAGCTGCATCGCGCAGCGCCATCACCTCGGCATGCGGGCCGCCGGCCTGTTGGGTGTGGCCGCGGCCGATCACCTGTCCATCCTCCGACACGATCACGCAGCCGACGCGAGGGTTCGGTTCACTCAGAGCAACGGCTTTCTCCGCCAGTGACAGCGCCTCGGTCATGCAGCGCTCAGGGGAGCCGTCGTGATCTGCAGGTGTCGAGCTCATCGGCAGCTGTGGGCAGTGTCAGGGTTGGTGTTGGGCGGTCGAGATCGCGGTGGCGCTGGCCACGTCGCGGATGTCGATTCTCATGGCAGTGCTTCCCGGACAGTGTTGATCGCCACGAATGACCAGAAAGTTCTGCTGTTGCAGAGCCCGATCGACGGCGGTATAGGTGGAGGGATGCTCCTCGTTGCGGTCGATCGCACCGCTGCGGTCGAGGTCCGTGGTGTAGCGGCAAACCTGGTGGTCTGCCGCCGTGGTGCCGAGGGACCAGCCCAGCGGCACGAGATTGCTGCGACCGGACCAGCGCCCCGCAGCGCCGCGGATTGGCACGACGCACTGATAGGCCACGTAGCGCTCGCCGAGTTCAATCCATTCGGCCACGCCGATGCTGGCAGGCGTTGCCGACAGTGGCACAGATTCGCGCCGGATGCTGTCGGTGGAGCGGTACTGCACCGCCTTCAGTGCCTTGGTGCTGCACTCTGGAGACGCCGCGTCGGCGGCACCCGTCAGAGCGACCGACACGGTCAGCTCGAGCGGGATGTCATTGGCGGCTTCCGGGGCCGGCGGGGCGGCGTTCGAGAAGCGCACGGTGCCGCTCAGCCAGAGGCCGCGCAGCTCGCTGCAGTAGGTCAGGTCGGCGGCGCTGAGCTGGGCTGTTGTCCGTTCGATTGCCACGTTGGTGCAGCGTTGCGTCACCTGGGCGCTCAGGTTGTCGAAGACGTAGGCAATCGTGCCTTCACTGTCCGGCTTCAGCACGCTGCGCCCGTCACCAAGGCTCTTGGCGGTCACAGGAATGCCTGGCGATCGCGCGTAGCCGCTGGTCGGTGCGAAGCGGCTCGGTGCCACGGTCAGCGCGCCGGCGATCGCGGGGTTCACGCCAGCGACCACCGAGTTCAATACCGCCTGCTGCGTACTGCCGTCACGAGCCGTCCAGGCGACGCTGACGGTGGCTGCCTCCAGGCGTGCCGAGGGGTTGTCATCAACCTGTCGGGTCAATCTGAACACGGTGTTCGTCGGGGAGCCGCCAAAGCCTTCCACCGAGACGGTGGCGGTTTCGATGCGATCAAAGGGCATCGCGCCAGCAGCGCCAGCGTCGGCCGACCTGTCTGCAAACGAACGCAGCAAATCGATGTCTTCCTGCGCGATGCGCATGGCCTCCGACCGCTGACGAGACTCCTCGGCATGCGCCTGCAGATGAAGCTGCAGCTTGGCAACCGACAGCACGCCGCCTGCCAACACCAGGAAGGCGAGCAAGGCTTCGATCAGCGTGACACCGCGCTGCTTGGGCCCCAATCGGCGGGGCTGGGATTCAGACAAAGCGCATGGCGGCGGCATCAGAAGTCTCTCCAGCTGCCGGGGACGCGGGTGAAGCTGCCGGTGTGCAGCTGCAGCGCACGCAGCATCGCCGCGTCGTAATGCAGGTCGGGCGTGCCATTGCCGCTGTAAGTCGATGCCGAAATCATCGCGCCACGCACTTGCGCCTGCGGACTGCTGCCGTCGTTCCAGTGGATCTCGTCGGCATGCACCAATCCGTAGAGCGTCACATCACCGCTCAGCGTTAGTGCGCCGTCGACAACCAGAACCACCGGCTGCGAGGCCGAACCCAGCGTCACCGGGCCCGCCAATCGGGCGTCGCCAGTGATCGAGACCATGCGGTTGGCTGTCACGCCATCGATCGCTGTGGCCACGCGCACCGCACACTCGATGCGGCAGTCGATCGCCTGCACCGCGGCGTGGGTAGTCCAACTGGCTGGATCCACTCCGAAGTGGGTCGCAAACAGGCGGTCGCTGTCGATCGCAGCCAGCGCCGCATCCTGGGCAGACAACGAAGCTTCGGTTGCGCCGCCCGGTGCCGTTGTCAGGCGCAGCGCCGAGCCGTTCACGATGCCGCCGGTGCGCACGGTGATGCCTCCCGATGCGACATCGAGGTTATGCACACCGAGCGCGGCAGTGCCGACATCGATCGAACCCTTGGCCGTCAGTGCGGCCGTCGGCGCGACCCGCAGTCCTGGCAGCAGACCGAGCACCGCCTGCAGGCGCGCAGTGGCATCGGGTCGCCCCGGAGAGCTGGGGCGGCAGGGCCCATCGGCGCTGGAACACCCGATGGAGGTGATGCGGATCAGGCCTGGCTGCGACTCTGCGCTGAACTGAATGGCAAATGCCGGGTGCGACAAGCCGTCGCTGGCATCCACGGCATCGAGTGACGGCAAGCCCTGGGACGGGCACTGGCAGGACCAGCCCACCGCCGTGCGCACACAGGCCGGCTGCAATGCAACCGGTGTGGTGCCGACCATCCACGTCACGGGCTCGAGCCTGGCGCTGTCGGGTTGCGGTCTGAGGAAGCGCTCGCGAAACGAGGCGTCAGCTGGATCCGAGCTCGGCAGGCACTCGCCATCGATGCGCTGCGGATGATTCAGCTGGGCGATCGTCCATTCGATACCGGCTTCGGCCGCTTCGAGGGCCTGTGCTGCGCGGTATTGGTTGGTCGATGCCCGTTGTTCAAACACCATCCCCCGGTTGGCGTAAGCGGCCACCAGACACATCGCGAAGAACAGCAGCAGGGTTATCGCCAACGCTGCGACGCCTCGCTGGCGAGTCCCCGTGCGTCGGGTGATGTCGTGCTGCCTCATGTGGTGCCTCACGCCGGGCAGTGGCCCGTGACGACGTCATTGCGCAGCCGCACTGCGGTGCGCACGCTGCGCTCGGCGGTGTATTCGCCAACGCCTCGCGCTGTCAGCGTCAGCACCAGGCTTCGTGCGTGCAGCTGCGGTGGGCAGCTCAGGTCTGTCGTGGCGCAGGCTGAGGTGCACGAACCCGCCAGGCTGTGCAGTTGCTCGGTCGGCGTGATTTCGAAGTGGCTCACTCTCATCGTTGTGATGTCGGTCATGGCCTGCCACGGTGAGGCTCCCAGTTGCAACTCGAGGACGCCGTTGCGCAGCCGGTAGGCGAACTGCTCGTTGTCGTCCACAAGGTCGTTTTCCACCACATCACGGGAATAGCGGAAAGCAACGGTGGAGGCGGGAGCCGCTGCAGTCGTCATCGTTGTGTAGGGGTTGGTCGAGGTGCCCGTGGTGCTGGCAAGGTGCCACACACCGTGATCGGCCGCACCCCAGTAGCCGACACGGCGAAGGTCGCGCGCCATCAGGTCTGCAGCGGCGCGCAGGTCCTGCATCAACCGGTTCTGCGCGATCAGCGCGCGGCTTTCGCGCAGCTGGATCTGCAGCGCTGTCAGGCTGGCCACGACGATGAACAGGCCGATCGTGATGCCGATCAACAGCTCGACCAGCGACAGGCCGGTCTGCTCCCTCGCGCGTTCGACAATCGCGCGCGCTGCCATCTCACAGTCTCCAGCAGCGGCTGTTCGCGGCCGCTGTGTTGTCAGCTGCCTCGGTGGCACCGGAGGCGTATGTGACGTTGAGTCCATCGACCGTGAGCCGCAAATGCCGGCAGCGCGTGTCCTGCTGCTGGCTGCCGATGGCCGATGCGTGCACCACATAGCCGTCAGCTGTCGGGTTCAGCACCGCGATGTCGTAGTACCGGGACGGCGATGCACTGCCCAGACCGAGTTGCGACAGCTCTGCATAGCTCGGGCGTTCGGCTCGGAAGCGCTCCTGAAGCAGTTGCACCTTCATCAGCGCGAGCAAGGCATCCGAGCGTCGGGTGCTGGCCAAGGTGCTGCTGAAGGCGGGGTAGGCGATCGACGACAGCACGCCGACGATGGCCACGCAGATCATCAGTTCGATCAGCGTGAAGCCTCGTGCCCGGTGACGCAGGCGTGGTGGCTGTGCAATGGGTGGCGGCGGTGACATGGTGAGCTCCTCGGTGGATGAAGGTTCAGCAGGTGCGGTAGCCCGGCAATGCGGGGCCGCCACTGGGGATGCAGGTGCGCACGCGCCCCAGCACGTTGACGATGTGATGGATCGAGCCAGCGGTAACGGACACCGCCCGCAGCGTGCCGGTGGGTGTGCTGGTGCCATGAAGTGGGTCGAACAGGATCGAGGCGACGTTGGCCTGCACGCTGAGGCCTGTCGAGGCGGGCACGCTCACCGTCTTCAGCTGCAGCGCACCGGTGGTGCAAACGGCGACAGAGGCGTTGGCGGCACATGAGCATTGATTGCGAGCGCCGGTGTGCACCACGTAGCAGCTGCCCCAGCTGGTGCTGTAGACGCTCAGGCGCAATGGCTCGTTGCGCCATACCGATGCGCTGCGCACGAACTGCACATCGGTGGCCAGTTGCGCTGCCAGTCCGACCAGGCGCTGACGCTCTATCAGGCCGCTGAAGCTCGGGGCGGCACCGCATACCAGCACCGCCAGGATGACCAGTGTGACGGCCACCTCCACCAGCGTGATGCCGCGCTGATGCCTGGTTGTTTGGGTGGTGTGATGCCGTGAGTCCATGGGCTCACTGTAGGAATCACGCTGGGGTCGTGCGACCCCTGGAGGTGGGGTCGGGCCGTCCTCGCTGGAGGGCCCTCACTCGGGGGTGGATGGCAGGCGGCTGGCCTGCC
>CANHOE010000221.1 GCA_947462175.1 Burkholderiales bacterium
CGCGCTGCGCCTGGCGCGCGATCTGCATCTGAACGCCACCAGCGTGGCGTTGGTGCTCGATCTGCTCGACGAGGTCGATGCGCTCAACTCTCGTCTGCGACGACTCGGCCACAGCACACCAGTCTGAGGCGGCCTCCGCCACAGCACCTTGCGCGCCGATCAATACAAGCGAACGGCCGAGTCGATGACCCATGTCCGGCGAATTTCGATCACGTCGAACTCGCGGGCCAGTCCTGGCGGGAACGCCGGGTAAGGCAAGAGACTTTCCACGATTCGCCGTATCCCGTCATCCATCTCCGCGACGCCGCTCGACAGCAGAAAGGTCACGGATTCGACCGATCCATCGCTTCGGATTGCCACCGTCACGAGCGGGTTGCTGTGGGGTCGCTTCGCCACGTCGCGGATGCGGTCAACCGTCATGTTCAGTTCGATTTTCCGTGCCCACGCTTCGGCATAAAGCACGAGTTCGGCATTGGGATCGGTGCGCCCGAACAGCCTGCCTCGACGCGCGCCGCGTGAGGCCGGCTCCAGCCTGGAAGCGAGGTTCGCAGCCTCTGAAGCCGCTGCGCGTCGGGCAGCTTCTTCATCCAGTTGCCGTCCCATCGCGCGCCGTGAGGCTTCGCGTCTCGCCTCGTCCCGCGCGGCTTCGGCACGAGCGGCTTCCTGACGTCCTGCCGCCTGTCGAGCAGTTTCCTGCCGGGCCGCTTCCTGTCGAGCGACCTGCTCGCGCTCGGCTTCCTGTCGAGCAGCCTCTTGACGCGCCGCTTCCTGCTTTGCAACCTCGAGTCGCTGTTCTACCTGACGGGCGGCTTCCTCGCGTTCGACTTGCTGGCGCTGAGCCTGCTGGCGTTCAGCCACTTGCAGCGCGGTCTCGATACGCTGAGCTTCCTGGCGAGCAGCCTCCTTTCTCGCCGCCTCCTGTCGCGCGGCCTCCTGGCGCTCCGCCTCCTGCTTTGCGCTCTCGAGGCGCTCCGCTTCCATCCGGGCCGCCTTCTTGCGTTCACTCTCGAGCGTCGCGGCCTCCAACAACAGAGCCTGCCGTTGGGCCTCCCGCGCCAGACGGTCGACGGCGGCCTGCGCCATGGCCGCGTCTGGCTTTTCAGCGACCGCTTCAGTTGGCGCCGACGCAGCGGCTTCCGGACTCGATGCGGCAGATGCCACGGTCAATGCGGGCATCGGCGCGGAGGCAGCAGGGGCCACCACCCACGTGGATTCGTCGGTTTGCGCCACCGCGATCACGGCCGGCGCCGCGGGAGCGGCGGGCGCGTCAGGTGACGCTGCGCCCGTTTCTGGTGGCAGCAAGGGATCGGATGTGCGCTTGGGGGTCGATTCAACCGCCGCGGTCAATTCGCTCGCATCAGGAATTGCCGCGGTCGCCGAGACCGGGGGTAATTCGCCCACCGCGAGGGTGGCAGCGGTGGGGCCATCGGCTGGCCGCTGCGCGGTCGATGTTGCCTGCAAGGGCTCGGTGGCCGAGACCACCGCTGCCACTGCAACATTTTCGCGAGCAGCTATCAGCAAGACACGCAGGTCAGGCGCCTCGGCGCGCCGCTGTGGCCATGGGAACGAGAAGCCCGGAAGACCCCATCCCTGACCGCCGAAGGTCAGGTTCAACAACGCCGCGTGGATCAGCAGCGACAGGACCAGCGCAAATGTCAGTGACTGTCGCCTCGCGCTGATGCGTGACCTGGACTGAGAGAACTGCTGCGCTGACCGGCCCACCGGGCTAGTAACCCGTTGTGCGCGGCAGTTCGAGCTGCAGCGGTCCGCTGCGCTGCCAGCTCGCGGCCTCCTCGGTCAGCAGGTAATGGGTACGCGGGTGGTTCTCCAGCCAACCGGGCTGCCAGCTCAGTTCGGCCACCGAGCCGCTGCGGCGCAGGGCGATCGCATGTCTGTCCACCGTGACGCGGGCATGGCACTTGATGATGGCCAGCCTCAAGCACAGGGTCTGCCAGGCGAAGTCGGGCTGCGTCAGACTGGCCTCGACCTTGCGCAGACCGCCACGCTGAGCCAGCACCAGTTCGGCCAGACGCCGCTGCTGCGACTGCGAGAACCCCGGCGCATCCACATGACCCAGCATGTAGGCGCTGTGGCGATGGTGATCGTGGTGCGACACCATCATGCCAATCTCGTGCAATGCGCAGGCCCACTGCAATTCGCGACGCGAATCGCGGCCAGCATCGGGCTGCACATGGTGATAAAGCTGTTCTGCCACCTGCGCCACGCGCAAGGCCTGAGGCCCATCGACCAGGAACCGGCATTGCAGCTCGCGCACCGAGCTGTCGCGCATGTCTTCGCCGTCGTTCGGTTGCTGGCTGGCGTTGAGCCGTTCATCAAGGTCGAAGATCACACCCTGGCGCAGCGCGCCACGCGCGGGCAGCAGCGCATCGATGCCGAAATGCGTGGCAAGCGTGTAGAGGATGGACAAGCCACCGGCGATGATCGCGCGACGATCTTCCTTCAACCCCGCCAGCGCCAGACGATCGACTCGACCGGCGGCGATGCACTGCTCCATCAGCCAGCGCAAGCCGCCCGGCGTGATGCGTCCGTCGGTGATGCGGTTGGCCTGCAGCAGTTGCGACACGGCGCCGACCGTGCCCGACGAGCCCAGGGCCTCGGCCCAGTGCTCAGGTGCAAAGGGCTGCAGCGCCTCTTCAAGCTCTGCACCCGCAGCCACCTGCGCAGCCCGGAAGGCAGCCTCGGTGTAGCGGCCATTGCCAAAGTACTTCATCGACAGGCTGACGCTGCCCACCTGGAATGATTCGGCACGCAGCGGCTTGCGGCCGTGGCCCAGGATCATCTCCGTGGAGCGCCCGCCGATGTCGATCACCAGCCTGGGTTGCGTCGAGGGCTGCAGCCGTGCCACCCCAGCGTAGATCAACCGGGCTTCCTCGCGACCAGAAATCACTTCGATCGGGTGACCCAGCACGGTTTCGGCGCGCGCCAGAAAGGCATTGCGATTTTGGGCTTCGCGCAGGGTCTGCGTGGCCACCGCACGCACTTGCCATGAGGCCACGCCCTCCAGCCGCTTGGCGAAGCGTGCCAGGCACGCGAGCCCGCGCAGCATGGCCTCTTCGGTCAACAGGCCGTTTTCATCGAGTCCCGCGCCCAGCCGAACGGTTTCCTTCAGGTAATCGATACGGCGATAACGCACGCCGTCGAGTTGGCCGAGCTCGAGTCGAAAGCTGTTCGACCCCATGTCGATGGCTGCCAGCAACCCGCGCCAGCGGGTGCCGGCGGTGTCAAAAGAGGCAGGCCGTGCGGCCAGGGTCGAATCCATCAAATGATTGTCCGGGAAAACTGTGACGCTGCGAGCCGCGAGGTGGGCCCGCACACGGCATACCGAATCGCTTCAGAGGTTGCTCAACCCCGAGCCACCGGGCGCGAGGGATCGGAAGACCATTCACTCCAGGAACCAGGGAAAAGCGCCGCGCCGTCGATGCCGGCCACCGCCATCGCCAGCAGGTTATGGCAGGCAGTGACACCCGAGCCGCACTGGTGCACGACCTCGCTCGCGGCACGCCCACCGATGAGCGTCAGCAGCTCGGCGCGCAACACTTCAGCCCGCTTGAAGCGGCCGTCGGCGGCGAGGTTGTCCTTGAAGAAACGGTTGCTCGCGCCCGGGATGTGACCAGGCTGCGCGTCGAGCGGCTCGACCTCGCCGCGAAAGCGCTCGGGCGCCCGCGCATCGATCAGCCTGATGCGGCCGAGTTGGCCTTGCAGTGTGTCTGCATCGATGGTGCGCACCAGCGGCGATATCTCGGCACCGATCGGGTAAGCCGATTGCGGCTTCACGCTGGCTGCAGCGCCTTGGACGGCGCCACTCACCGACTGCCACGCCGCGAACCCGCCATCGAGCACGGCCACCGCCTCATGGCCAAGCCAGCGAAGCATCCACCACAGCCGCGCCGAAAACATGGCGCCCTGACGGTCGTACACGACGACCTGCGTTGTAGGCGTGATGCCGAAGCGCCCCGCGGTGGCGGCGAAAACAGCGCGATCGGGAAGCGGATGACGACCGTTGCGCCCGGTCTTTTCGCCGCACAGGTCGCGGTCGAGGTGCGCATACAGCGCGCCGGGCAGGTGCGCGCCAAGGTAGGCGCGCTCGCCTGCAGCGGCATCGGTGAGGTCGAAGCTGGTATCGAGCACGACCGGGGGCAAGCCGCTTGCGAGCAGCGTCTGCAAAACTTGCACGCTGATGAGCGTGCTGAAAATGGCGTCAGGCGGCATCGCCTCGCCGCTCATGGTGCGACGTTGACGGCCATCGAATTCAAGGCGCGCTGCGCCCCGGAGGAAGGCGCCTGGCTGCCCGAGCTCAGCGCGTCGCCCATGGCGCCTCGGTACCAGCTGTGGAACTGCTCCATGCCGTCTTCCATCGGGCTCTGGTAGGGGCCGGACTCGTGATCGCCACGCTGCCACAGCGCTGCACGGCCCTGATCCATGCGCATCGCGATCTCGTCGTCCTCGACACAGGTTTCCAGGTAGGCGGCCTGCTGCGTGTCCATGTAATCGCGCTCGAAGGCGGCAATCTCTTCCGGGTAATAGAACTCGACGACGTTCGTGGTGTGGCGAGGGCCGCGCGGATACAGCGTCGACACCACCAGCACATTCGGATACCACTCGACCATCACGCCAGGGTAATACGTCAGCCAGATGGCGCCGTGCTTGGGCGGACGGCCGTCGTGGTGCTCCTGCTGGTAACGCAGCACCTCGTCATGCCAGCGGCTGTAGACGCTGGAGCCAGGCTTGCCGAGCGCCTCACCGGCCGCGGTGGCCACGCCCACGGTCTGCACCGAGTAGTTCGAGCCCATCTCCCAGCGCAGATCGTCCGTGGTCACGAAGTTGCCGAGACCCGGATGGAAAGGACCCACGTGATAGTCCTCGAGGTAGACCTCGATGAAGGTCTTCCAGTTGTAGTCGCACTCGTGCACATGAACGCGGTCGAGCACATGGCCGGTGAAATC
>CANHOE010000222.1 GCA_947462175.1 Burkholderiales bacterium
CCTGGCATGTGCAGGCTACCTTCCAGCCCGGTCTGTGCGATGCGTGAGCTGACGGCACGCCTCTCGCGCTCTCCTGTCACGCCGACCAGCACCAGCTGCAACGAAGGCATGCTTCCAGCCACTGCGGCAAAGCGGTCCAGCACGTAGGCGGTGTTCTTGCGAGGGGCTTCGCCGCCGAAGGCCATCAGGTAGGGACCAGTGGGACCGACGAACAATGTCGAGTCATCGATAGTCTGCGTGCGTGTCTGGCTCTCGGACGCACCCCAGTGCACCACGTCGATGGCGACTTGCGTCTCTGGCAGGGTGCGCAGCAGGTCTTGTCGCGTGTTCTCCGACACGGCAATGACTTTGCGGGCGTGACGCAGTCCATTCTTCAGGCGGCGCAGGAAGGCCTGCTTGAAGGCGGCATCCACCCCATCGTCGGCCACCACGGGGATGAGGTCGTGCACTGTCAGGACCGAGGGGGCCGGGCTCCATCTCGGGCCGCTGCTGCTGGCGCAGTGCAGTACGTCACAACCTGCACGCAGCGACATCAGGGGCAGGCAGAGGTTTTCCCAGCTGTCATAGCGGTTGCCGGGCAGTGTCATGTGCATGCTCTGCACGCCCGGCGGCAACGCCAAACAGGCCTCGGGTGTGTGCTGGTCGCCGAAGAAAGTGATCTTCCAGTGCGGTCGCTGCGCCACCAGATGGGTGTACAGCTTGAGCAATGTCTTGCCTTCGCCTCTGGGATGGCGCTGCAGCAGGCTGCGTGCGTCTACGCCCACGCGCAGGCCCCGGGCCCCGGGGCTCATGGTGCTCGTTGCGGCGTCGTCGTGCCTGGTGCAGTGCTTGCGGCCGGTGTTGGCGCCGGGGGGGCGCTGGCTGCAGTGCTTTGCACGGCACTCGCGGCCGGTTCAGTCTCTGTATCTGTCGGCTCTGGCGGCAGGGTCAATTGCTCATCCCAATTCCCGGCGACGCGCAGGAGGCGCTCCAGATCATTCAGCGGAAACTTCATTTTCGCCGTCCGCATCGCGTTCATTTGCGCCAGCCGGTATTGCTTGAGCCGCTGATGTGCCAGCCCGATCTGGTGCTGCACGCCGGCCATGTCACGCGTGCCTTCGTCGGCCAGCTTCAGGTTGGCCAGCGCTTCGGCGTCCCGCCCTCGGTAACTCAGGTACACGCCGTACATGGCGCGTACCACGGGGTCATCAGGCGCGATCATGAAGGCGCGCATGTAATAGCACTCCAGCGGCATCTCGCCCAGCCGTTCCGACTTGACGCGGCGGCCGAGTTCTTCCAATACCAGCAGTACCGCCGGGTGGTTCGGGATGGCGCGTGCGGTGTAGTCGAACCCACCCATGACGTTGCCTACGCCTGCACGCGTCTTGCCCTCCAGATGGCCCGATAGAAAGGTGCGCAGCTCGAGGTTGAAGTGATTGGACTCGACGTTGCGCTTATCCAGGGGATGAAGGACGCGGTAGTCCAGCGGGCCGAAGTGGCCTTCGAAGTCGCCACACTGGCTCAAGTTGACCTGGGGCGTGAGATCGTTGGGGATGGGTTGGATGCGAGCCAGCGGTGTGCGCTGGCCCCAACTTGCCGAAGCAGTGCAAAGCAGCGCCAGCATCAGTAGCCAGCGCGGGAAAAAGGCTTGTTTCATGCGGCGACACTCAGGTTGGCTTGCGGGCGGTTCCACTGGTTCTGCGCCAGGCGCAGTCTGAAGCGCAACTGGTCTCGGTCCCACGGGGTGAATCGCGGCAACGCCCAGGGGTCGCTCGCCTGGTGGCACACACCCGGTTCGGTGGTGAAGGCAGCCGTGAAGCCTGCGCGGCGCGTCATTTCACGGTGTCGATGATCGTAGTCCTTGCCCAGCCGGCCGTTGGGATAGGCAAACAGCCGCACTTCACTGTCGGTACAGGCCTGCAGGTCTGCTCGGCCCTGGGCAATTTCGCGTTCGGCCTCGGCGTCTGGTAACAAGGTCAATATGGGGTGGTGACAAGTGTGCCCACCTATACCGAAGCCCCGTCGGTTCAAGTCACGTACCTGATCGCTGGTCATCATCAGGTCGGTGGGTGGTGCGGTACCGCAGGCAGTCTGCACGGTGCGCACGGCGTCGTCGCGCTCGGCAGGCGGCAGGTACTTCAACTTCTGCAGCAATGTGCCCACGGCGTGGCTGCGCGAGGCCCAGTCGCCCAGTGGGAGGTCGGGCAGACCCCATTCGGCCAGGTGCAACCGGGCCCGTGTTGTGTGCCGGATGGCTTCGGCAATGCCGTCGTTCCACATCAGCCCGCCGTCGAGAAAGCGGCTGGCGATGAAGAAGGTAGCCGGGATGTTGCGGCGCTGCAGCAGCGGAGCGGCCACCGCATGGTTGTCGCGGTAGCCGTCGTCGAACGTGATGGCGGCGGCCGCAGGCGGTAGCGAACCGTCACCACACCGGCGCACGGCCTCGTCCAGTGGCAGCAAAGTGAACTGTGCCTGCAGCCAGCCCAGCATGGCGTCGAAGCTTTGCGCTGTGGGCTCGCCAGGCATCAGCGGGTCCGGGTCGGCGAACACGCGGTGGAAGAAAAGCACCGTCAGGTTGCCTCGTCTGGCGCCGGGGCTGCCCAGCCGCGAAAGCAGCCGCCAACTCATGTGCCACCCCCCGGCAGGAAGCGCCGCACCATGCCATGCATGGTCTGGTTGAAGCGCTCCAGCGCCGGAAACGCCTGGTAGCGCCCGCCCAACGTGAAGAGGTGGAGCACCGTGACGAGGGCGACCGACAGAATCAGCCCTGGCCAGGTTCGCGAAGGCGTGGCCCAGTGGATGGCCAGAAAGGCGCCCAGCACCCCGGCGCAGATCAGAAGATTGCGGCCCAGATGGCGTAGCAGATCCTCTTTCAGCTCAGGGCCCATGATCTGAATGGCCAGCCGGGGATACAGCGCCCAGTTGGAAAACAGCCGTGGCAGCGTGGCCCCCAAAGCCATGCCAGCGAGGCCCAAGCCGAAGAGCCCAGGTAGCGCGGCGGTCAGCACCACGCACGCGAAGGCTTCGCCCAAGCCTATCTTGACCGTGGTGCCGATGCGGTCCATGGCGGCCAATGTCAATGGGGCTGTGCTGGCCACGCTCTGCATGAGGTAGCCAAAGGCCAGGATGCCGGCCACCACGCCACCGGCTTCATACGAAGCCCCCACCCACAAGCCGAGGAAATCCTTGGCGAAGACGATCATGCCAATGAAGATCAGCGATCCGATGGCAAAGCTCATGTCCATGAAGCGGGTGTACAACGCTCGCAGGCCGGGCAGGTCCTTGATGGCGCCTGCTTTCATCACGCTCGGGAAGATGGCGCTGTTGGCTTGGTCGATCAAGCGGCGTGTGTACTGTGTCAGGGTCATCGCCACCGAGTAGATGGCCACGGCCTCTGGGCCGAGCAACCACATGCCGATGAGCGGCGCCGAGTCGTTGGCCAGAGTACTGGCCGTTCGGCTGACGAACGAGGCCACGCCATAGCGCCACATTTCCTTCAAGCGCTCGATGCTGAAGCCCACCAGGCGCGGCATGGCGGTGGTGAAAATCCGTCGCACCGTCCACAGCAGCAGAACCATCCCCACCAACCCGAGCGTGACGGTCACCACCATCAGCCCTCGCATGCCGTAGCCGGCAGTCAGCACTGCCACGGTGGCACCCGCGCGCAGCACGAGCAGCACCACGTTGTAGTTGTTGGTGAGGTAGGTGGCCTCGCGTGCAGCCAACAGATTGCCCAGGATGGACGACACGAACGACATCCACAGGCCCACCGCCATCAGCGGCAGGCAGAACATGATGTCGTCGGCCAGTTCAGGGGGCGTCTTGGGGAAGATGAGGCTGAAGTTGGCAGCCACCACGAACGACACCAGCAGGATGACGCCGCCCAGCGCTGTCAGCACCACGTTGGCCGTCCCCACGACTTCGCTGACCGCAGCGTCGTCCTTCAGCGCCATGTAGTGGTTGATGTACCGGCCCACGCTGCCCCGAATGCCGATGTCGATCAGACCCATGTAGCCAATGACGCCTGCCATCAGCGACCAGATGCCATAGCCCGAGAGGCCCAGCTGTTTGATGATGAAGGGCGTCAGTACGAAGGCAATGCCCACTTCGATGGCAAACAGGAACCAGCCGCTCACGAGGTTACGTGAGAACTGTTTCTTGGTCGCAATGTGGCTCATGGCACCGGCTTCAATGGCAAAGTGCCAAGGCGTTCAGGAAGCCAGACGCCATTGCGGCGCCCGCGCGCGCAGCCACAACTCCAGCATCGCAATGATCCACACCAGCTCGCCGTAATACCCAGGGTGCGCCGGCATCAGTTCCTTGCGCAGCCTGTGTATGAAGCCTGGCTGCACCAAGCCCCGCGTACTGAAACTGGCCAGAGCATCGTCCGCCAAGGCCGACAGTTGTGGGTGCTTCAGTGCCCACACACCAAACGGCAGCCCGAACCCTTGCTTCTTCTTCACGATGATCTCGTCCGGCAGGAAGCCTCGAAGCGCTTCCTTGAAGAACCAGCGCAGCTGCTGCCCCCTCAGCTTGTAGTCGTCAGGTAGCTTCAGCGAGAAATCGATGATTTCATCAGCCAGCAATGGAAAGGCAGTGGTCATGCCTGCAAGGGAAGTGGTGCCGGTCACCTTCGGTAAATCGTTGTCGGCCAGCGTGTACTTCCAGTCGTAGGCGAGCATGCGATTGACCAGGTGCGCGCCCGTGCTGCGCGCGTACTCGGCGCGCTGCCCCTGGCGGTCATGGACGGGGTTCACCCGCGCCAGGAAGGTCGGTGTCAGCACCTGCTCCAGCCCCAGGCGCGCCAGCAGGTTGTACATGTGCAGTCGGTCGGGCATGGGCACGCGTGCTTGCTGCACGTAGCTGGCCGCCTTTGCCAGGCCGGGAAGCTTCTCGGCCAGCGCGTTATCCAGCAGTGGCTGCATCAGCAGGCTGCGCACCGGGCCCGGCACACGCTCGTACAGGCCGAACAAGGC
>CANHOE010000223.1 GCA_947462175.1 Burkholderiales bacterium
ATCGTCGGCGTATCGCGATACATCACGAATCCTGACCAGTCGAGTTGTGAGTTCGCCTTGCTGGTCGCCGATGACTTCAAGGGCAAGGGCCTGGGCTCGCGCCTGATGGAAAGCATCATGGATGTGGCGCGCGACAAGGGCCTGGCCGAGATCGAGGGCCTGGTGCTGGCAAAGAACAGCGACATGCTCGATCTGATGAAGAACCTCGGTTTCACCAGCAAGCGCTACGCTGAAGATCCCGACTTCAATCTCGTCAGCCACGCGCTGTGATCGGCGCGCGGCTGGCGGCGACAGCAAAAGATCGAGGCGAAGCTCGGGGATAACTGGAAGCGGCCGAAGGGCGTGCACCGGACCACGCACGAACGGCTGATATCGATCATCTGTCCCTGCGAGGATCAACGCGAGGCTGCACTGCCGCTATTCCTGACAGGGATATTGGACCGATACCCCTCGCTGTGAGGTGACCCGATGCTGCGCAGACTGTCATAGCGCCTCTCGTGCCGGGCGAACGTCGGGTTCGCCGCAGATCGAACGCACACTCCCGGCCAGAAGCGGTCACAGCCCTATTTCATGCGTTAGGCGGGGCTCGACCCAAAGCAGTCCTCCGGAAACCAAGGCGTAGCCCCCGATAGCGGACCTCGGGACGTTATCGGACCGCCATCGAATACGACCAACGCTCGGATTGCTGCGGTTGCCTTTTTACGCAGAAGTTTCAAAGTTGGATGAGTTCTGAGCAAGCAGCGTTGCTGGTGCCTTTCAAACACCGCTCAGTTTTGAAAGCCAATCAACAGCGAGACCTCCATCCCGTGACGGGCCACAGCAAGCTGTGTTTCTATGGTGAGCGCAGCCATGACCGACCGATCAGCGAGAACTTCTTCAGAGCAGTGTTGCTCACGCTGGGTTACAGCCCCGAAGTTCAAACGGTCCATGGATTTCGGGCCAAGCCCATTTATCATCGGCAAAGTCAGTACTTCCTGTTTCGGTAGACACACAATGTTTAAAAAATCATTTTTTAGTGACTTTTTCAAAGTCACTTCAATTTTTGGTGTTGCTATCGGGTTAGTTGCTTGCGGTGGTGGGAGTACCTCAGCAACTCAAGATTGCTCAGGGGCGAGCAGAACCCCACTTGGTAATAAACAGTACACATTGGTGGCAAATAGAAACACCAGCAGTGTCACGGTTTATGCGGTTAACTCCACTAACGGTGCACTCAATGAGATTTCAGGTAGCCCGTTTCCTGTAACAGGCACAAATTCCGAACCGTTTGGCGTAGCCGTCAACCCTGCCGCGACACTGGCTTTTGTCTCAAACTGGGGTAACGGCAACGTCTCTGTATTTCGTATTGACGCTAGCAACGGACGCCTGAACGAAGTTGAAGGGAGTCCTTTCAGTTCAGCAGATGGATCAACGTCGAGTTGGCAAGTTCTGATCAGTCCCTCTGGGAAATTCGCATATAAGTTGAACAACTCAACCAATTCGATTTCCGTTTTTTCAATCAATAACTGTTCAGGTCGGATGACGGAGATCGCTGCAAGCCCATTCAGAGTCGGATCGGCAGTCAATTTACAGGAAATGGCAATGACTGCTAACGGCGAACGCTTGTACGTCGTTGCCGCCAATACGAGTGACCTTTATGGCTACCAGGTCAACACCCAGTCCGGTGAACTGATTGCGGTCGCTGGCAATCCATACGTGATTTCAGGAAGTTACACAGATCGGAGGAATCAAGTTGTACTCCCTGGTCCGACTCATATTGCAATCAATCCATCAGGTACCTTCCTTTATACAGCCAATGTCCGCACGAAAGCTGTTTCTGGCTATGCCATAAGCGCAGCGGGTACGCTTACCGAGATCAATGGTAGCCCGTTCGCGGTAAATAACAGCATCTATTTGCAGCAGGTTGTGTTTAACTCGGCGGGCAACGGGATTTATGTTTTAGACGCAAATAATGACAGCGTTTACGGTTACCAAACGAATGCACAAACAGGATCTTTGACCCCGATGCCCGGGTCACCTTTTGGAGTTGATTCAAGTCCAACTTCTGCTGTTTTAGACATCACTGGAAACTACCTTTACATTACGACAGCTAATTCCGGAAATACGGTGCTGGGTTACTCTATTTCCTCATCTGACGGTTCGCTAAGTGCAGTATCTGGTAGCCCGTACGCAGTTCCAAATCGTTTCCCCTGGCGGATTACTGTTGCTAAGCCTTGATTTCTTTTCGCCGTTTAGCAAGCAAAAAGACTTGGCGTTAGGTCTCTACAGTAGTTCCATACCGGTTTGCTAACTTAAGGAGTCAGCCCCAAGGCCAATGGATGAAGGTGCTTGCCTGCGTCCATACGAACCCTATTTGGTTGTTTTCTGGTGACGTGTACCTTGACCGTTGCCTCATTTAGGGGCAACCCGCCCACACCACAAACTCATCTCGACAGATTTCGCATATGGGACCTCATCTGTGAGAACGGCTTGCTCAAACTTGTCATCAAGAAACTGTCGGAGCGTGCGTTGCGTGCCGAGATGGCCGAACACCTGCGCCGCGCCAAGAACGACACTGCGGCAAACGCCGCTGACAAGACGCGCAACGGAAAGAGCAATAGGGCTCTCAAAGAGCGACCTTGGCGAGCAGCCGATAGAAATCAACCTAGACCGCCACGGCAGCTTTGAGCCGCAGATAGCGCCCAAGCACACGACCCCATGGGCGGGGTTTGACGAAAAGTTCCTGTTGCTCTTCGGTAACTGGACCGGCCACCGGAATTGGCGCAGTTCCAAACAATCCGAGTGACACGACTACCGCGAACACCTCCAAAGCAGCGACTCGGCAATGACCGAACATGCGCCAGAACTGCCGAAAGGCGGGCTTTTTGACTGACCGATCTCGCTGCATCACCGCCGCCCAAGGCAGCGCTGCGACTGTCGACAATGGGTCGGCAGCAGGCGTTCAGCCTGACGGCATACAGCCGCCTCCAGGAGCACCAACGCCGATGCTTCAGCTCGCTCGATAAGCACTGAACAGAGATCAACTACTTATGTCAGACGCTCGATTCCTGCAGAGGGCTCTGAGCGGTTCTGCTATCGCGTGGTGTCGCCATACAGGCTCGGCAGCGCCGGTGGGAGGCCCCCGGGTCTGTCGCTGCCATCCAGCACATTCAGCGCCCGGGAGAGCGCGTCGCCCTGCCAGGCAGCGTGCGTGATGCACGCGCAATCGAGCTCACGCAACAGCACGGTCAGCGCAGGGTTGTCGAGCCGGCGAGCCAGTGCGTTCAAGCCGACTGGCGCGTCGTGCGGCCAGGTGGCGCCGGCCCACGCGATCAATGCCTCGCGGGCAGGTCGGGCGGTGTGGCTGCGGCAGGCCTTCAAGAACGTTTCACGAGCATGGGCCACGGGGATGGCGGATGTCATGGCTGCGGGCTGAGCAGGATCGCCCTGAGTGACGTGGTGGCGGCGACGGTGCGACCATGCCCAGGCACCGAGCGTGCCCAGCCACAGCAGTGCCAAGGCCACGCTGGCCCAGATCCAAGCGACCGAAGCGCCGCTGCCAGAGTCGGTCGTCACGAATGGCGCTGACGATGCCGCTGGCGTGTTGGCGGAGGGCTCGGCCGATGACGAGGCGCTTGGTGCTCCGGGCAGCGCTTGAACATCGGAGCCCGGCGCAGTGAGCACGCCCGTGCTGGTCGAGGTCGGGCTCGCCGCAGCCACGACTTCTACCGTCACCGCGGGCAGCACTGCCTCTCGGCGCTGATTGCTCACCACGTCCCACCAGGCGAGGCGCAGCTCGGGCAACTCGTAGCGTCCGGGCAGGTCGGCGAGCAGCACGATGTCCTGGTCTCGGTGACCGACGACATGGCCGTCCAGCAGCTGATCGCTCAGTGTTGCTTCTTCTGCATGCGCCTTCAGTCCGGAGGGCATCGGTGTGGCGGCGCTCAGGTCTGGCAACTGGATGGCGCTCTGGCCCACGGCGGCAATCCGCAGCTGTCGCGTCAGTGGCTGGCCGACCGCGATCGTCCTGTCGGCAGGGCGCCACGCCTCTTCGAGGGTCAGCTGCTGTGCAGGCAACCACGCGCCGGTGCGCTGGGCCGGCGGGCGAGGTTGCGCAACGAGCCTCAGCGTGTCTCCGCGCAGCCGCAAGGGGCGGGTACCGCCGAGCCCACCTTCGATCTTCAACTGGCCGAACAGCCGCTCGATGAACGGATCGACCTGGCCGTTGACGTCGGCCACTTGCGCGTTGAGCACCGGGCCGTCGAGTTGAAGCTCGCCGCTGCGCTGAGGCACGAGCAGATAGTGGCGCGTGATCACCTGGTACGGCCGGCCATTGCGGATTTCCTGTCCCGTCACGTCCTCGCCGATGCGTCGCACCAGCACGTCGGCGTTGCCCGGCAGATCGACCGAGGCTTGGTACAACTTCTTGTCGCTGTACAGCTGCATCTTCAGACTCACCGCAGATTGCACGTACGGCTGCAGCGAGTCCAGGCTGGTGGTCAGGAACACGTGAGCGGCCGCGTTGGTCTGTGCTCCGGTGGCCACGCCCGATGCGCCGGTGCCGCCGGGCCCGGCGCCATTGGCGGCGATATTCAGGTCGATGGCAGCAGAGGCCTCACCGTCCCAGGTCAGCCGAGGTACCTCGACGAGGCCACTGCGACGCGGCGCCAGCACCAATTTCACCTGGCGCTGCGACGACATGCTGCCGTTGAGGATCTGCAGGCTGTTGCTGGTGCTGCGACTGAGGATCTCGAAGTTCTTTGCCAGCGGTGCGAGGTCCGGGTCGCTGCTGCCGCTGCGGTCGCTTTGCAGCGTCAACTGAACCGATTCGCCAGCAGCCAGCTGTGTGCGGTCGACCGACGCGGTGAAGGCTGCCCAGGCAGGGCTGCACAGCAAGCCGCCCAGGAAGACGACACCCCTGGCGAGCAGGCTGCGGGCAAGGCGCCGGGGTCCGTGGGTCATGGGGCAGTTCCC
>CANHOE010000224.1 GCA_947462175.1 Burkholderiales bacterium
CGCTTGCGTGAGGAATCCGAAGGTTACAAGTCGCGCGTCGTTGCCCAGGCGGAGGGCGATTCGCAACGCTTCTCCAGTGTGTTGATCGAATACAAGAAAGCGCCATCGGTGACCCGCGACCGGCTCTACATCGACACGATGAAAGAGGTCTATTCAAACGTCAGCAAGGTGTATGTCGACAGCCGCAACAACTCGAATCTGTTGTACCTGCCGCTGGACAAGCTGATCCAACAAACGGCTGCGGCCCCAACGCCCGCCGCGGCCAGTGCCATGTCGACGGCCGACGCCAACACTTCGGCACCGACAGCCCCTGCCTCGCTGGATGTGCGCTCGCGTGATGGTCAACGCGGCCGCGATCGCGACGGTCGCTGAACCTGGACGGAATTCACCATGAATCGCATCGGTTTTTACGTCGTCGGCGCACTGGTCGCGCTGCTCATCGCGTTCTCTACGCTGTTTATCGTCGATCAACGGCAGTTTGCCGTGATCTATGCGCTCGGCGAAATCAAGGAAGTCGTCACTGAGCCTGGGCTGAAGTTCAAGGCGCCGCCGCCGTTCCAGAACGTGGTTTTCCTCGATCGGCGCACACAGACGCTTGACAGCCCGGAGACGCGCCCGATCTTCACCGCCGAGAAGAAGAGCCTGGTGATTGACTGGCTGGTCAAGTGGCGCGTCACGGACGCACGCCAATTCATCCGTAACAACGGCGTCGACATGCGCAATGTCGAAAGCCGCCTGAGCCCGATCGTGCAGGCTGCGTTCAATGAAGAAGTGACCAAGCGCACCGTGCAGGCCATGCTGGCCACCGACCGTGAACGCGTGATGCAGGGCGTGCGCACCCGGCTGACCGACGAAGCCAAGTCTTTCGGCATCGAGATCGTCGACGTGCGCATCAAGCGGGTCGATTTCTCCGCAAACATCACAGATTCGGTCTACCGCCGCATGGAGTCCGAGCGCAAGCGCGTGGCCAATGAGCTTCGCTCCACCGGAGCTGCAGAGGCCGAGAAGATCCGCGCGGACGCTGACCGCCAGCGCGAGGTCATCGTCGCCGAAGCCTACCGCGATGCGCAGAAAGTGAAAGGCGAGGGCGACGCAGCAGCATCGACGCTCTACGCCGAGGCCTTCGGCCGCGATCCTCAATTCGCACAGTTTTACCGAAGCCTGGAGGCCTACCGAACCAGCTTCCGCAACAAGAACGACGTGATGGTTCTGGATCCATCAAATGAGTTTTTCGATGCGATGCGCGGCAACGGCGGGAGCGCCCCGTCCGGCAAGAAGTGAGCGGTGCAGGGGATTCCTGGAATGCTTTGCTGCTTGCGTTCGGCTTGATGCTGGTGCTGGAAGGGCTGCTGCCCTTCCTGAGCCCGCCGCAATGGCGGGCCTTGTTTGCACAAGCCGCAAAACTCACCGATGGGCAACTGCGGTTCCTGGGCCTGACGGCCTTGGTCGTGGGGTGCGCCATCCTGCTCGTCGCATTCGATTGAGCTGAGTCTGAGGACTTCTGTCGGGCGGGCGGCGCCAAGCGTGCCGCCTACAATCCTCGTTTTAACAGGGTGGTGGATTGACATGGTGTCTGCTTGGCTGTTGCCGGAGCACATCGCTGACGTTCTGCCCGCACAGGCCCGGCAGGTGGAGCGCATGCGCAGAACCCTGCTTGATGTGGCCGGCGGTTATGGATACGAGCTTGTGATCCCCCCTCTGGTGGAGCACCTGGACTCGCTTTTGAGCGGCACAGGTCGTGAGCTTGATCTGCGCACGTTCAAGCTGGTCGATCAGCTCAGCGGGCGAACCGTTGGCATGCGTGCCGACAGCACGCCTCAAGTGGCGCGCATTGATGCACACCTGCTCAATCGCGAGGGCGTGACGCGCCTGTGCTACTGCGGTCCGCTGCTGCACACGTTGCCGTCAGGCTTGCATGGCACGCGCGAGCCACTGCAATTTGGCGCAGAAATCTTCGGGCATTCGGGCTTGGAAGCCGACCTGGAGATCATTGATCTTGCCGTCGATTGCGCGAAGGCGGTTGGCCTGCAGTCACCCACGCTCGACATGAGCGATGCGCGCATCGTCCAGGGGTTGCTCGCTGGCGCAGCGATTGATGCCGAGCAGATTCATGCGGTGGTCGATGCGTTGGCAGCCAAGGACGGCGCCGAAGTCGGTCGCCTCAGCCGCGGGCTGTCTCCAGAAGTTCGGGCCGGCCTACTGTGCTTGCTGCGTCTGTATGGCACCGACGAGGTGCTGACCTCGGCCGAAGCGCAGTTGCCGAAACGTGCAGCGATCACCGCGGCGTTGCGTGATCTGCGGCTGCTGGGTCGTCATGTCCAGGCCGCCTATCCCGGCGTGCAGGTGGGCTATGACCTGGCCGATGTGGGTGGCTACGCGTACTACAGCGGCGCGCGCTTTGCACTCTACTCGCCGGGGTCGTGCGATGCGCTGCTGCGCGGGGGGCGTTACGACGAGGTGGGGGCGGTGTTTGGCCGCAGCCGCCCGGCGGTGGGCTTCAGTGTGGTCGATCTGAAAGAACTCGCTGAGCAAGCTCCTGTGAGTCGACCGCCTGCCGCGATCCGTGCGCCGTGGTCGGAGGAGCCTTCCTTGCGCGACGCCGTTCGGCGACTGCGCCAGCAGGGTGAGCGGGTCATCTGCTTGCTGCCGGGCCACGATATCGAAGGCGAGGGCTTCGACTGCGATCGAGAACTGGTGTCGCAAGGCGGTGATTGGATCGTGCGGACCTTATGAGTGTTTGTGTGGCCGGCCTGAGTTTGCCGGTCGCTTTTTCTGGACTTTCAAGACATGCGTGAATCTCAAGCCGGTGCGTCCGGACGCAACGTGGTCGTCATCGGCACCCAGTGGGGCGATGAAGGCAAGGGCAAGGTTGTCGACTGGTTGACCGACCATGCGCAAGGCGTAGTGCGCTTCCAAGGGGGGCACAACGCTGGCCACACGCTGGTCATCAAGGGCGTGAAGACGGCCTTGCAACTCATTCCGTCAGGCATCATGCGCGACGGCGTGGCCTGCTACATCGGCAACGGCGTGGTGGTGGATCCGACGCATCTTCTGCTTGAAATCGAGCGGTTGGAAGTCATTGGCCTGGATGTGCGTTCGCGCCTGTTCATCAGCGAATCGTGCCCGTTGATCCTCCCGTTTCATGTCGAGGTCGACAAAGCGCGCGAGGCACTGCGCGAGACCAGCGGCGTGGGCAAGATCGGCACCACCGGCAAGGGCATCGGTCCGGCCTATGAGGACAAGGTGGCGCGTCGAGCGTTGCGCGTGCAGGATTTGAAGCATCCGCAGCGTTTTGCGACAAAGCTGCGTGAATTACTCGACTTGCACAACGTCGCTTTGTCGGGCTACCTCAAGTCCAAGCCGCTGGAATTCCAGCCGATCTACGACATGGCAATGTTGCTCGCAGAGCAGATCAAACCGATGATGGCCGACGTCGGTTATGCGCTTCACACCGCACATGCGGCGGGCGCCAATCTGCTATTTGAAGGCGCGCAAGGATCGCTGCTCGACATCGACCACGGCACCTATCCGTACGTCACGTCGAGCAACTGCGTGGCCGGCAACGCGTCGGCTGGCGCCGGAGTCGGCCCAGATCTGTTGCACTACATCCTTGGCATCACCAAGGCATACACCACGCGCGTGGGCAGCGGGCCCTTCCCGACCGAATTGCCGATGGATGTGCCCGGCACGGTCGGCCATCACTTGTCTACCGTCGGTCAGGAGCGCGGCACGGTCACCGGGCGACCACGCCGCTGCGGTTGGCTGGACGCAGCGGCCCTGAAGCGATCGATCATCATCAATGGCGTCTCGGGTCTGTGCGTCACCAAACTGGATGTGCTTGACGGGCTGGACGAGATCAAGGTTTGCGTTGGCTATGAACTGCATGGCCGACGCACCGACATCCTGCCGCTGGATGCCGACGACATCTCCGATTGCGTGCCTATCTATGACACCTTCCCAGGGTGGACTGAAACGACGGCAGGCGTGACGCAGTGGGATGCGCTGCCGCTGAACGCCCGTCGTTATCTGGAGCGCGTTCAAGCCTTCATCGGCGCGCCGATCGACATGGTGTCCACCGGCCCAGACCGTGATCACACGATCCTGCTGCGTCATCCCTACCAGACTCGCGCGATATGAACGCGACAGCGACGATGCCCTCGGTCAATTCAAGGAGTCGCGCATGCTGACCGACGACGGAAAGCACCTCTATGTTTCCTGGGGTGAATACCACATGCTGATCGAGCGCCTGGCGCTGAAGATTCACGCGTCGGGTTGGGAGTTCGATCAGATCCTGTGTCTCGCGCGCGGCGGCATGCGGCCCGGCGATGTGTTGTCGAGGGTGTTCGACAAGCCGCTGGGCATCATGTCGACCAGTTCCTACCGAGCCTCTGGAGGTACCTTGCAGGGCCGGCTCGACATGGCGACGTACATCACTCTGCCGCAAGGCGAACTGGGTGGGCGCTTGCTGCTGGTCGACGATCTGGCAGACACCGGTGTGACCTTGCGTGCCGTGGTAGATCGGTTACGTGGCATGCCCGCTATCAGCGAGCTTCGCTCAGCGGTGATCTGGACCAAAGGGATTTCGTCGTACCAGCCCGACTATCACGTCGAACTGCTGCCCACGAGCCCTTGGATCCACCAACCGTTCGAGGAATACGACGACATGCGGCCTGACAAGCTCGCGAAGAAGTTCGCCATCTGAGCGCCTCTAGCGCCGCCCAACATGCGCACTGTCAACCCATCGACAGTGCATTCAAAGCCCGAAAACAAAGAAGCCAGCACATGTGCTGGCTTCGATATATTTGGTGCCCAGGAGAGGACTCGAACCTCCACGGAGTTACCCGCTAGTACCTGAAACTAGTGCGTCTACCAATTCCGCCACCTGGGCATTCAGGAAGCCTGAGATCATATCATCGACAAGACAACAAACCAA
>CANHOE010000225.1 GCA_947462175.1 Burkholderiales bacterium
ACCAAGAGCAGCGCGAAGAAGCGATTTCGCGTTCGCCCGGGTGGCACCGTCAAGCGGGGCCAGGCGTTCAAGCGCCACATCCTCACCAAGAAGTCCACGAAGGTCAAACGCCACTTGCGTGGTTCGACCGCCGTGCACGAGACCGACACGGGGCGCATCAAGCAGATGCTGCCTTTTGCCGGCCTGTAATTGACTGAAGGAGAAAACGCATGCCTCGCGTCAAACGTGGTGTTACAGCCCGTGCCCGTCACAAGAAAATCATCGCTCTGGCCAAGGGTTACCGCGGCCGCCGTAAAAACGTCTTCCGCATCGCCAAGCAAGCGGTCATGCGCGCCGGGCAATATGCCTACCGCGACCGCCGAACCAAGAAGCGCGTGTTCCGCAATTTGTGGATCGCTCGCATCAACGCTGGCAGCCGCAGTCACGGCGTCACCTACAGCAAGTTCATGGCTGGCTTGAAGAAGCTGTCGATCGAGATCGACCGCAAGGTTCTCGCCGACATGGCTGTGAACGATCCTGCCGGCTTCGGCAGCATCGTCGAGAAGGTGAAGGCCCAGCTCGCTTGACCGCTTCGATCTGTACTCAGGCTCCGGCCTGAGGCAGCGTGGCACCCTGGCGGAGGCGACTTCGCCAGCGGCAAGTCCCTCAAGGCCGACCTCGTGTTGGCCTTTTTTATTGCAATTCCGTTTGACCCAGACCTCGCTCCGATGAACGACCTCGAACCCCTGGTGCACGATGCGCGGCGCGACTTCGCGCAGGCAGCCACTCCAGCCGATCTGGAAAACGCGAAGGCACGTTACCTGGGTAAATCCGGTCGGCTCACCGATCAATTGAAAGCGCTGGCAGCGCTCTCGCCCGACGACAAGAAAGCACGCGGCGCGTTGATCAATGCGGCCAAACAGCAGGTTGAGTCGGCGCTGAATGCGCGGCGTCAGGCACTGGCGGATGCCGAGCTTGACGCGCAGCTCAAGGCCGAGGCGCTCGACGTGACGCTGCCTGGCCGGCAACGCGGCAGTGGTGGTCTGCACCCGGTCTCGCGCACGATGGAACGTATCGAGGCCATCTTTGCCTCGATGGGCTTCGACGTGGCCGAGGGGCCGGAGATCGAGACCGACTGGTACAGCTTCACCGCACTGAACAACCCTGAGAACCACCCTGCGCGCTCAATGCAGGACACCTTCTACGTCGATGTGAAGGACGCCGAAGGACGCTGGTTGAACCTGCGCCCACACACCTCACCGATGCAGGTGCGATATGCCCGGGCCCATGCCGAAAAGCACCGCGGTACCGACCCGATGCCCGAGATCCGCGTCATCGCCCCGGGACGCACTTACCGCGTCGACAGCGACGCGACGCACTCGCCGATGTTCCACCAGTGCGAAGGCCTGTGGATCGGCGAGAACGTCAGCTTCAAGGACCTGAAGGTCGTCTTTACGGATTTCTTCCGCACGTTTTTCGAGACAGACGACTTGCAATTGCGTTTCCGACCGTCGTTCTTCCCGTTCACCGAACCCTCGGCCGAGGTCGACATCGCCTTTGCCAGCGGGCCGTTGAAAGGCCGTTGGCTCGAAGTGGCAGGCTCTGGCCAGGTGCACCCGAATGTGGTGCGCAACTACGGCCTCGACCCCGAGCGCTACATCGGCTTCGCCTTCGGCATGGGCCCGGATCGCTTGACGATGCTGCGCTATGGCGTCAATGACCTGCGCCTGTTCTTCGACGGCGACCTGCGTTTCCTGTCGCAGTTCAAGTAAGCCCGCTTCCCGCCCCCCGCACACGAAGATTCCCTCAGAAGGTTCACGCGATGCAATTCCCCGAGTCGTGGTTGCGCGAGTTCTGCAATCCGCCCCTGAACACCACCGAGCTGGCCGATCTGCTGACGATGGCCGGCATGGAGGTCGAAGAGCTGAGCCCCGCCGCGCCGCCGTTCACTGGTGTGGTGGTTGGCGAGGTGTTGTCTGTTGAGCGTCATCCCGATGCCGATCGGCTGAACGTCTGCCAGGTCGATGTCGGAGCTGCTAAGCCATTGAACATCGTCTGTGGCGCGCCGAATGTGCGTGTCGGCATCAAGGTACCCTGCGCCACCGTCGGTGCTGAACTTCCGCCTTCCGATGAAAAGGTGAGCGCAGAGCCCTTCCGCATCAAGCTGGGCAAGCTGCGCGGCGTTGAAAGCCAGGGCATGCTGTGCTCGGCGCGAGAGTTGAAGCTGTCCGACGAACATGGCGGCCTGCTGGTCTTGGCAGAAGATGCCAAGGTCGGCGCTGACATCCGTGAGCACCTGCTGCTCGACGACACGATCTTCACGCTGAAGCTGACGCCGAATCTGGGTCATGTGCTCAGCGTGTTTGGCGTTGCCCGCGAAGTCGCTGCGCTGACGGGTTCGCCGCTGCTGCAACCGACATTCCCAGCCGCTCGCGTCAGTTCACTGGACACGTTGAAGGTCACGGTCGAAGCCGGCGATCTGTGCGGCCGCTTCACGGGCCGCATCGTGCGCCATGTCAACCCGAAGGCCAACACACCGGCTTGGATGGTCGATCGCCTCGCGCGCTGTGGTCAGCGCTCAGTCAGCCCCCTGGTCGACATTTCGAATTACGTGATGTTCGAGTTCGGCCGGCCCTCCCACATCTTCGACCTCGACAAGATCCATGGTGGCCTGCAGGTGCGCTGGGGGCGGCCTGGAGAAACGCTGAAGCTGCTGAGCGGCAGCACGGTGCAAGTCGACGCGAAGGTCGGCGTGATCGCCGACAACCGTGCGGTGGAATCACTCGCCGGCATCATGGGCGGGGACGCCACAGCCGTGTCGGACGACACCCGAAACATCTACGTCGAAGCCGCATTCTGGTGGCCCGAAGCAGTCGCCGGTCGTTCGCGGCGCTTCAACTTCTCGACCGATGCCGGGCATCGCTTCGAGCGGGGTGTCGATCCTGCCACGACGGTGGAGCACATCGAACGCGTGACGCAGCTGATCATCGACATCTGCGGCACGCCCGACACCGTGTGCGGACCGATCGACGACCAGGTGCTTGCGCTGCCCGACGCCAAACCAGTGGCGTTACGCATTGATCGTGCAGCCAAGGTCATCGGCATGCCGTTGACGCAGGCGCAGTGCGCGAGCGTGATGCAACGCCTCGGGCTGGTGTTCACTGAAGCGCCAGGCGTGCTCACGGTCACCCCGCCGAGCTGGCGCTTCGACCTGCAGATCGAGGAAGACCTGATCGAGGAAGTGATCCGTGTCATCGGATTCAACAGCCTGCCGAACACCGCACCGCGGGCGCCGATCACCGCCCGTGTGCGCGCGGAAGCCCAGCGATCACCGCATGCGGTGCGCCATCGCCTCGCTGCGCTCGACTACTTTGAAACGATCAACTTCAGCTTCGTCGAAGCGCGCTGGGAACATGAGCTGGCGGGCAACGCCGATCCGATTCGCGTGCTGAACCCGATCGCCAGCCAGCTGTCGGTGATGCGCTCCAGCCTGATCGGCAGCCTGGTGAACACGCTGCGTTACAACCTCGCGCGCAAGGCACCACGCGTGCGCCTGTTCGAGATCGGCCGCGTGTTCCGTCGCGATGCGAATGCCACCGACGGCCCGCTGGGCGTGGCCGGTGTCAGCCAGCCGATGCGCGTGGCCGGCCTGGCTTATGGGTCGGTCGATGGCGCGCAATGGGGCAGCAAGGAGCGCGCAGTCGATTTCTTCGATGTGAAGGGCGACGTGCAAGCCCTGTTTTCGCCGCGCCCCGTTGGCTTTGCGGTCTGCGAACACCCGGCGCTGCACCCCGGCCGCAGCGCGCGCATCGAGCTCGACGGTGTCACGGTCGGCTACATCGGCGAGCTGCACCCCCGCTGGCGCCAGGCGTACGAGTTGACCAGTGCGCCGGTGCTGTTCGAGATTGAGCTTGCCGCGTTGTTGGACACCAGCGTGCCTGCGTTCGTGCCGCTGCCCAAACAGCAATCGGCATGGCGCGACATCGCGGTGATGGCAGATGAATCGGTCACGCACGAGGCGCTGATGAAGGCCATCCTTGACCGATCGTCAGGCAGCTTGATCCGCTCGGCGAATCTGTTCGACGTGTTCCGACCGCTCGTCTCGGCTGGCAGCGCCATCAGCAGCGAGCGCAGCCTGGCCGTTCGACTCGAACTGCGGGACGACGAGGCCACGCTGACCGACGAGCGCATTGACGCCACGGTGGCCGTGGTGCTCGAGACATTGCGCACGCGGCTCGGCGTGCGACTGCGCGGGTGATGACGATGAACGACGATTCAACGCAAGCCATGATGTTGTCCAGTCTGGACACACCCACCCTCACCAAGGCCGAATTGGCTGACCTGCTGTTCGAGCGCCTAGGCTTGAACAAGCGCGAGTCCAAGGACATGGTCGAGGCCTTCTTCGACATCATCCAGGCCGCGCTGATCACCGGCCGCGACGTGAAGATGTCCGGCTTTGGCAACTTCAACATCCGCCGCAAGGCTCCGCGGCCTGGGCGCAACCCGCGCACTGGCGAAACGATCCCGATCAAGGCGCGCAACGTGGTCACCTTCCACGCCAGTCACAAACTGAAAGATGTCGTGCAGGGCGACCCAACGCCGGGAGACAGCGTCGAGTAAAGTCTTGGACTTCTCGCCATGTTATTGATTTGAATGGAGAATTTCCTTCCCGATATCCCCGCCAAGCGCTACTTCACCATCGGTGAGGTGAGTGATCTGTGCGGCGTGAAACCCTACGTTTTGCGCTACTGGGAGCAGGAGTTCACTCAGCTCAAGCCGATGAAGCGGCGTGGCAATCGCCGCTATTACCAGCACCACGAAGTGCTGCTGATCCGGCGCATTCGCGGTCTGCTGTACGAGCAAGGCTTCACCATCAGCGGGGCGAGAAATCGCCTGGTCGAGTCGGCGAGTGGGCTGTCTTCCCTGGGTGATGCGCCGGTCG